>CAMYKY010000001.1 GCA_947259165.1 uncultured Acidobacteriota bacterium
ATGCGATGGCATACCTGGGTATTTCGAGTATTCACAACGAAGCCAGCGCGCAAAAGGGCCAGAGATTTATGTACAGAACTTCTGGGACGGGACACTAGAATAGCCCCCAGAATGACAGAACATCGCGGCCCACTTGCCGCCATTGCGGCCGTTGGCCTTCTTCTCACGGGATTTTCTCTCACCGTGGATTACCCTCGAACGGCCGGTGGGTTCTGGAGCGACGGGGCAACGTACTACACGATGGCGCACAGCCTCGCCTTCGACGGGGATCTTCTTTTCGCGCGCGAGGACGTCGAGCGCGTTTTTCGAGAGTTCAGAAACGGCCCCTCGGGAATCTTTCTCAAGAAAGGTCGACAGCTCGACCTGACGCTAACGACAGAAGTTCCCTTTCTCGTCAGCAAGGGTCCGCTCACCGCCGACGTGTACTTCGCAAAAGCATTTCTGTATTCGCTGGTAGCGGCGCCGTTCGTACGTCTGTTTGGGACTAACGGTTTGTTGCTGATGCATACGCTGCTGTTCACGAGCGTATTGCTTGCGGGCTACTTCTTCCTCGTCGCAACGAACTCGAAAACCATCGCCCTTGCCTTCACCGGCACCTTCTTTTTCGCATCGGTGGCACCCGCGTACTTCGTCTGGATGACACCCGAGCTCTTCAATCTTTGTCTCGTGTTTTTGGGAGCGTTCTTCTGGCTCTACGAGGAGCGTGCCGACGATCCTCCCTTTCTGTTGCGAGGGATCCCGTCCGACCTGATCGCTGCCGCCATTTGGGGAGCGGTAACCTACTCGAAGCCCAACAATATTATTCTGATCGTGCCGTTTCTCGCGCTACTCGCTTGGCGACGTCAATGGCTACGCAGTCTCAGCGTCGCCGCGATGTTCTCGATTCTTCTCGGCGGGCTTTTCTTGGCGAATCTCCTCGTTACTGGAGAAATGAACTATCAGGGGGGCGAGCGCCAAACCTTCAGCGGTTCGTACCCTTTCCAACTCCCGAACTTGACGTTCGACAACACCGGCCTGTCCATGAGAACCGACGCCATCTACACGGACCAACCGTGGGACATCATCGCGCACGACGTGATCTTTTTCTATTTCGGGCGTTTCTCTGGAATGGTGCTCTACTTTTTCCCAGCAGCGGCGACGATTGCACTTTTTATTTTCTCTCGGGAGAAGAAGATCTACCAATGGCTGATTCTCGGCGTTGCGACCTTCGGAGGCATGCTGCTGGTCGTCTGGAGTCCAACCAACTACTTCGGTGGTGCCGGCACTCTCGGTAATCGCTATTTCACGAACCTGTTCCCGCTCTATTTTTTTCTCGTCGCAAATATCAGGCGGCCACTCCTGCCGATCCTCGCCTCATGGGTCGCCGCATCACTATTCTTGACGTCGATCCTCATCCAACCCTTCGAGGCGGGGCGCCGACCCGGAGAGCACGCCACACTCGGGGTCTTCAAATGGTTTCCTCCTGAGCTGTCCGGGATCAACCATCTTCCGACGAACAGCGATCCTCTCAAGTTCCGCCAGCGTTTCGATGACGGTTTCCTCGGCTACTTTCTCGACAACAACACTTGGGGACGCGAGCGTCGAAGCCCGGGCGGCCTAGGATTCCACGTCAAGGGAGGGTCGACAGCCGAAATGGTCGTGCGGACGAACGCCGAGTTGAACCGATTGGTAGTGCGGGTCACCAACGTCGCGGGGCAGAAAAATCGCATTCGCGTGTGCGTGCCCGGTGGTTGCGAAACGCGGGAGATGGCAGCTGGCACCAAGGAAATCCTCGACCTGCCCGCGGGGGATGCGTTTCCGTACGAAGATTTCGGGCACCGTAGCTTTTGCTATCTCGTCTCCATTGAGACCGAGACGGGCGCGACCCCTCTGCTACAGAGTCGTGCTCGAAACGATCGCCGCTATATCGGTGCGTTCGTCCACATCGAGCCGGATCCGTATCCGGGCCTCTACAGCTCGACTTTTTCCTTCAGCAAGAACTCGGGTGCGAGGCCGTTGGCGTCGACGCCCGAGAGATGGCGGACGAGCGAGTCGATGACCATCGCGTCGAGATGACGTTCGATGATTCCTTCCTGAAGCGTAAAGCTGATACCCATCCCCGGCGGCAAGGAAGCCCGGTCGAGCGGACGATCGTTACTCCAGACAACCTCGCCCGGAGCTTCGAGCAACGATTCGTGGGTGACTTCCGTGCTCGAAAGGTAGACCGTCAAGCTCGATTGGGCGGGCAAAACCAAGGATGAAGACAGGTAGAGGCCACCACGACTGACATTGACTCCCTTGGCCGTGTAGAACTCACCGCCCGCTTGGAACACCATGTCCATCTCGAGCGGGACCCGAAGTCGCTCGCGCGACGTGACTCGGGCTTCGACATCTTTGGCCGAGAACTGCCGCGAGACGGGCCGGGGAACGATCCCACTCTTCGACATGAGCAGATCGTAAAAGTCCTTGAGCTCTTCCCAACGTTGCTCGGCATCACGAGGCAACGTACCGCCCCACATGACCTTGGCATCGTTGAGGACCGCGAACTCCCCAATGAGATCCAGTACGGTCTTCATGCGCTCTCCCCTCGGCCTCTGGATGCCGAGCGATCGCAAGTCGGGGGGCCTCGATCCGCCGTTCGAAGAATGGGACATCTTTTTCAATAGGGTATTGGACTCAAGCATTCCATTATCAACTCTCCGCGCGATTCGATCCGTGATCCAAACCGTCTGTTTTTCCCCTACGTGTGATAAAACACGCGGCGTGCGCAACTGGAACTATCGTCAGACCTTGTGCGCGATTCTCTTGTGCGCTTCGAATGCTCTGAGTCAAGACGAGCCCCAAGTTCGCTTGATCGCCACCGGCGGATCGATCGCAGCAGGCCGTTCCGGCTCACTCACCGCACAACAGCTACGAGAGCTCGTTCCTGAACTGAGCGCCATCGCCGAAGTCAGCGTCGAAGACTACCTCGCGATCGGCAGCTCACGAATGACTCCCGAGCTGCAGTACGGACTCGCGGAGCGGGTCAACAAGCTTTTTCTTGATCGGCCTGATTTGTCCGGAATCGTCGTCACCCACGGAACGGACTCGCTCGAGGAAACTGCGTTCTTGCTCGATCTTCTCGTGACCAGTGATCGTCCGGTGGTTTTTGCGGCGGCGATGCGCGCCGCAAGGGAAACGACGACCGACGGTCCACGCAATTTGCTGAACGCCGTTCGCCTCGCGGCTTCGAGCGAGGCGCGGGGGCTCGGCGTCATGGTCACCCTGAACGACGAAATTCACGGCGCTCGCGACGCTCGCAAGACCCACGCGGCCGCACTCGACGCTTTCGCGTCTCCGCACGGCGGCCCTCTCGGGCACTTTGATCACGGTCGTATCTACCTCACCCATCGGCCCGCGCGTCGTCTCACTCTCGACGTCACCGCACTCGAACGTCGGGTCACGCTCATCCGGCTCTTCTCGGGGAGCGACGGCAGCCTAGTGCGCGCCGCCATCGAGTCGGGACAACGAGGCATCGTCGTGGAGGCGTTCGGACGAGGCAACGCACCCCCACCGGTTATGGACGCCGTGCGCGAGGCAAGGACGAAGGGTATTGCGGTCGTGTTCACGACACGCACCGGTGGCGGGCGGGTGATTCTCAGTAATGAAGCTCGGCGAATGGGGGTGGTCTCAGGCGAAGATCTCGACGGTCTCAAAGCGCGGCTCGTGCTCGTCGCGGCGCTCGGGACGACGACGGAACCGGAGACGCTTCAGGCTTACTTCGTTCGGCTTTCGGGGCAGTTGGAGAATTGAGGTGGAACGGGTACGGGGAGATTACGGCTAGTGGACTGTAACAGTAATTCGTTGCGCAAATCGCGAGGTCATTTTGTGGGCTGGCAAGGCGTGATGACGACGATATATCTAGATATTTGCCGCTTCGTGCAGCGAGCTTGTCGAGCGGAGGGCTAGGCCGAAGGCCGAACTGCAAGAACGCTCGCAACGAAGCCAGCGCGCAAAAGGACCCGCGATTTTGGCAGCGAATAACTGTTACGGTCCACTAGCTATGGCCAGTTTTTGGGGCCTTCAGGCCTCAGACTCGACGACTTCGGGGTGGGTTTTTAGTCGGTCGCCTAGGATCGTACGGGCTTTGTCGGCGGCGTCTCCGTCGCCGAGCGTGAGCTCGACGTCCGCGCCCTCCATAGCTTCGCGGTCTTTCCTGAGCTCATCGCAATAGATGGTCGCTTTGTTGCGCCAAGCGTCGAGCTCCGCGAGACGCGCCGCCTGATCTTGCCAAGACCGACGGACCGCCAAACAGGCCTCGGCGATCGCATCCAGCAAAACGTTCTCCGAATCCGTAAGCTTCTCGCGCTCACTGAGCGCCCAATCTTCCAATTCGTGGAGCCGTCGTTCATCCATTTCTCAACCTCGGGTTACATCCGAATCGAAAGCAAACATCGCGCCAACAGAGATTGACGCGCCATTGCCGGCGTGAAATCGACCTAGTGCATGGACCCGCTGATCCTGTCGGTAAATTCCGACGTCATTTTGGGTGCGGACAAGGCGCTCCGACGAATTCATATCTAGATATTCGGAGGAGGAGCAACGCTGTCAGCGCCGAAAAGGGCCAGGAATTTACGGCAGGATCAGTCGACACCTGCGAGCGGGCCAGACGCACCCAACCCACAGACAGAAATGGATTTATGGAAATCCCTGTCGAGTGTCTAGAATTCCGACAGTCGAGACACCTCAAGCGCAAGCCGGACAGGGAGTTTGCCCACATACGACGCAGAGCCCTCGCCCGCAGGTCTGACAGCGCACCATGCAATTCGAGCAAAGAATGTGTTTCAAGCGACATTGCACGGCCTTGGTGTCGCGCGTACCGCAATGACTGCACACCCATCCGGCGTGGGCCAATGGAGCCGGTGCGACTTGGGCCGGTGATGGGGCCGTCGCCGATACGGCGGCGGCAACTGCTGGCGTCGCTGCGGGACCCGTCGGGCCTGCGGCGCGTGGCGACGCGGTGACCGTCGCCACGACTTCGTTTCTGCCCGCCACTACTGGCGCCGTCGTTGTAAGCGCGGCTTGGGCGCACGCATCGCAGCTCGTCAACCCGCAGGAGAGACACAGAACCGAACCGCACACCTTGCAATGAGCGACACAGTCGCCGCACAAGACGTGTCCGGTAGCACACCGCTCGAGCGGCTTACCTTTGGCACCGCAGTTAGAGCATTGGTCCGCTGTTTTAGCCTCGCGCTGCTCCGCGTTCGACAAATCGATAAAGAACTCTTCCTTTTCGATAGGTAGCCGATGCAAGTGCTCTTCTACCCATCGCGCAGCCTGGCCATTCAACGGGCTCTTGACGTTGTAGCTCTGAAACGCCAACATCTCCCCAACTCGCTGGATCATTTCGTCCAGCCGTTCGGCAGCGCTCCAGTGGTCACCGATGCAAACCGTGTGCGGTGCGATGTTCGGATGAAACACCGGAGTCAGCATACGACACACGGGTGCGTCGCGCGGATAGCTCCTCGGGAGCGTAATTTCGAGACGATGCTCCCGCGCCAAATCAATGCGCTCGCCTTGTTCCCTGAGCGAGCGCACGCGAATCACGAGTCGGTAACGATCGGGAGGGTTTCCGCTGACTCCCTCAACGTCGATTTTGGGATGCAGGTGTACGAGACGCTTCACCGCTTCGTAGTCTGACTGCAAACGCCGTAGCCGAAAGTTGCTCATGGCTCTCCCCCACCACCCAAAAGCATGAGCTCGTCCCCGTCCATCATCTCCACGATACGCTGCATCGTATTCGACGGCAGGCTAATGCCCTTCGGGCCTCCTTCTTCAAAATGCGTCCAGGTGTTCAAGCCAACGAGACGACCGAGACTATCGAAAAGCCCGGTACCGCTGTCGCCCGGCTGCACGGGCAAGCTGGTGTAGATCAAACTGTAGTCGCCGGCCGGGGTGCGGTGTGACTCTCGCTTCAAGACTGTCCCGCGATGCACTGTCCAACCCGAACGAAACGGATTCGGGACGAACGAGACGTCGAAACCCGCCTCGGCCGCGTCGGCGCTCGCTCGCACGGGAACCGGTTGCGGAGGATTTTCGATTGAGACGCGAACGACCGCGACGTCGAGCGGTGGCTCCGCCGTCCACACGACGTGCCCTTCGGCATGTCGCCCATCCGAAAAATACACCCAGACAGGGTGGGCGTCCTTCGGATCCCGAAACGCCGCAACGGACGCATAAGGCATCGCGACGTGCGAACAGGTCACGACGAACGCCGCGCCGCGCTCGCTCCGGATGACCGCCCCCGAACCCAAAGATACGCCGCGGGCATCACCGTCTCTGTCTGGAGCCATCAGCACCGTCGTCGCCGACATGATGGATTTCTCTTGCACGCTCAGGGTTTGGGGAGCCACTTCGAGCGGGGGCATCGCCATATGAGCCCATCCCACGCCGCTCGCACCGCTCCAATGGAAGGCGCCCACGAGCATCGTGGTCGTGCCGACGACAATGGCGGTGAGGTTCACCAACAGTAGCGGGGCGTTCCGGAAAAGAGATCCTCGCTTCTGAGCAAGTGTGGACGCCGCGCCCACGACGAGTGCGAGGAGCCCGAGTCCGGCCGTCAGCAGAGACGTTCGCTGCAGCTCCGCAAAAAGCGGCGCGAGCGGCCCGAGCGGGCGAGCCGCCAGGAGGTCTCGCGCGTAATAGATTCCGCCGACGGCCAGGACGAGCGCGGTGATACCAGCGAACCAGTACTTGGCGGCCACGGCCACGCCTTCGCCACGAGTGAACTTCGACTCCGCTTCCGCGATGTCGTTTTGGCCAATGACTAGTTTCTCTCCGCGCCGCCCATACCGCTCCCACGCCTTCGAGGATTCGCACTGAGAACACGACTGGCCGGCGAGCAGCCGCACGGGCACCGGTGAGCGGCAATCAGGACAAAGCGTTCCCCCTACGCTGGTCATCGTCACGGATGTCCTACATTACCTGTGCCTAGAAACCGAGAGCGACAGCGATCGAGATCAACGCGTACGTCGCTCCCAGCGCTGCGGTACCGTAACCCATGGCGAGGTAAGTCCCCCCGGCACCCTCGAGTTTCTCCCTGTTGCTGTAGGCGAACCAACCGGCGATGGGGCCAACGATCGGTGCCAGTACGCCAGTGAGCGAAATCACGAAAAGCGTCACCATCATCCCGCGACTGCTCTTGATCGCCGCTTGTTTGGCGAGCCATTGGAAGTACTCGTCCTTCGTCATCGGGTCCGCATAGGGGAACTGGGCGCCGCAGGCGCACGCGAGAAAGCTCGAGCTCATTTCACTGCCACACGACGGGCACGTTTTGTTATCACCCCACCCCGCGGCTTGAACGGCAACCGGATCGGCTTTCTCCGCGGGAGCGACTTTCGTGCACCCATAGGTCGCGCAACCACCGATGCCGTCCCAGCAACTCGTATGATACTGCTGGTGACATTCTGTACACGTGCGCGTCGGGACGTCTTCCTGAATCAGAGTGTGACAAACGGAGCAACGATTCATCCCAGCCCTCCAGCCGTCATGCGAGCGCCCCCCGAGCCAAGCGCCAAGTCTTTTTCCCGAGCGTGCATGGCGTCGCGATCAAACCGAGAATTGGTAGAGCAGTCCAAGACCCCAGAAAACGAGCGCAACGATACCCAGCACCTTCCCCGTCGTCGCCAACCCGCCACCGCTCAGACTCGGATCGGCGGCGATCGCAGTTTTGGCCTCGTCGGCCTTTTGAATGGCGATCAGTCCGAAAATGACCCCACAGATGAAGATGCCGAGAACCCCGAACACGAGCGACGCAACCGCACCCGGTGCGGTCTCCGTTGGTCCGCGGTAGACACCGTCGGGAGACACCAGGCCTTTGTTGCAGTACTCGCAACGGATCGACACCGAGGGAATTTCGAGCTGACAATGCGGACAGTTCACCCGCCCTGGTGGCGGGCCGGGCGGGAGCTCGGGCAGCGGAGCGAGCTGCTTGAGCGGCGCGTTCACGCAACCGTCGGACGAACAACCACCTTGGGCATCCCAACAGTTGGAGTGATGTCCGATGGTGCAGCTTTCGCAAAGAGCTGCGTCGGCTCCGAAATTCAACACCTTCGAGCACCAGCCGCAAGGCTTGCCTTCGAGAACTCGATTGGTCTTGAGTCGATTGACTGTCTGTCCCATCCGTTATCTCCCAGACTCAGTCCTCAGGCCGACCCGCCCATCTGTTTCGCACGCTCCTCGAACTCGACCACGGTCGCGCCCAACGTCACCTGGTCTCCGGAGTTGAGGCGTTGCCTTCTGATGTTCTGTCCACTGATTTGCGTTCCCGAGCGGGTGTCGAGGTCTTCTATTTCGTAGCGGTTGCCGACGCGATGGATTGCGATGTGGTCGGGATCGATCCCCGCGTCTTTGAACAAATAGACATCCGCAGAGGGAGAGCTACCGATGACGGTCGGCGATTTGTAGAGAACGAAGGATTTGCCGGCAAGCGGGCCCGTCCTAACTCGAAGCCACGCTTCTCTTGCGAGCTGATCGACGAGCGCGACGAAGAATCCAACACAGAGCCCGACCGCGATGAGACCCACGATACGGGACAACTCAGCGCCCGCAAATGCGGAGGGCTCCTGGAAGAATCGATCGATGGGATCGAAGAACACACCTCCGAGCGCGCCGCCCAAGGCGCCACCAATCACGGAGTTGCGAAGTTGGCTCTTCGTGCTCCGAGCCAGGTTCATCCCGAGACCGAGACCGGCTCCGATAAACGCCCACGCTCCGCTGCGACACGCTGAGTACAGAATGAATGTCACCGGAGGCATGTCCTGCACGGTCGTCCATGTCGCGGAATCATCCATCGACATCACATACTGCCCGATGCCCATCATGACGGCGGCGGGAACGAACGACAGGAACGCGAAGATTGCCGTGAGCAGAACGCCGATCATGACGCGATCGATCATGCGCACCCAGTTCCGGGAGGTGACCCCTTCGGCGACCAGCATCGCGACCGCGATGAACACCGCCGTCACCGGAAACAACAGGATGCCGGACCAGCCGAAGCCGCTTTCGATCTGATCCCCCGTGTGCATGGCTTGGCTGGCCGTCGCCGGTCGCAACGCCCCCGCGAGCATCTCGTGGTCGGCCCAGGTCTCGCCGACAGCTTCGACGTACGTTCCTGGCTGGACTTCGTTGATATCGGTGAACGGAGGCTGACCATCGACTCCGGCCTCCATCGTGATCATGCCCGGAAAGACGATGACTTTGTTGTCCCCTACCGTGAGATTGATCGCATCACTCAACTCGGGCTCGGCAGGATCGTCGCCGAATTCGAAGGGCTCGCTGTTCACTAGCAGGACTTCTCCGCCCACGAGCGAGAAATCGGCGAAGTAGGGCTCGATCAGAAGCCACGCCGAGAAGCTCGCGAGCAGTCCCGCGACCGGCAGATAGAACAGACTCGACATCATGAGTCTGCGCATCGGCGACAGGTCCGGGGGCTCTTCGGCGACGACGCGAGTGCGAAGCTGACGTTCCTTCTTCAACGCTTCGTCGACGTTCTTGTCGAAGAGCTCGTCGCGCTGAATGACGACTCGGTCGCTCAGGGAGCACCCCCATCGCGCAAACTGCTGCGCAGTTCCTCGTAACGACGGGCGTTTCCGGGGTCGAGCGTCGCCGCGAGCTGGAGCAGGCGACGAGCGCGCTGGGTGTCTCCGGCTTTGCCGACATCTGCCGCGACCTCGGCGTACAGCTGACCGAGCGCGGCGCGCTGGTCCGAAACCATCCGCGTGACCTCCCGGGGAACGGCCGAGGATCTTTGGCCGAGTTGTTGCAGCAGTCTCAAAGAGCGATCCGCCTGAAAATGGGTATCCCGGAGCTCTCTGAGCTTGCGCCGTCCTTCGACCAGCGGAACCATTGCCTCGTCACCAGAGCGCCCACTACTGAGCTGTGCGAGACCGAGGTCGACTGCCGCAAGCCCTTCATCGAAATCCCGGCGCAGAGACTCACCACCCCCCGCGGCCTCACGGACGAAGCTCAGAAGCTCCACGTTCAATCCACGAAGCAGCGCTTCTGCCGCGGCAGCTCGATCCCGGTCGAGTCGGATTCGAGCTTCTTGAATCACGTCGCGCAAACGGTATTGGGCGAACGAGAAACCAGCGAACCCTCCAATCAACAGGATGGCGAGCGCGGTGATGGCCATCGTCGCCCAATCCCATTCGCGCTCCGGCGGCGAAGGGTCGACCCTTGGTTGACTCATAGTCTGTTTCGCCGAGCTCGAGCCCGAGCTTGAACTTGTCGCGGTCCCTGCCGAGACCTTGGGCTCCGCCGACACGCGGGCGCCGTCCCAAAGGGTCTCCTCCTGCCCTACCCAGTATTGACGGCAGCGCGCAGGCTCGTTGTCACGCCAAACGAAGACACCGTGCTCATGACTCTTGGGATCGTAGACGAGCGCAATTTGATAGGGCAGATTGAAAAAACTCTGGTGAATAAACAGATCTCGATCCGACAAGAAAATGCCGAAACCGGGGTGTGTGTGGTACCAACCGACGATCTTCTTGTCTTTATGCTTCGATTCCAATTCTTTGTGGATGTAATCCCAGGTGTCTTGAGTAAAGGTGAGCTCGGTTCCCTTTTCTTCCGCGTACAGCGCGTCGATGGTCGCATCCACTTTGAGAAACGGCCCGCTCTTGTCCTTGTGAATCTTCCCGACGAGCACGCCGCCGATTTCGCGAGTGAGATCGGCGTCTCCACGTTCGGTCGCGCGATCGAAAGCGTCCTCGGAAATGTAGATCCGAAACCCGTGCCGAACGCTGGGAAAAGTCTCTTTCGAGAGCTCTTTCGCGTCGATGGCACGGGTATCAAGTCCGTTCAAAACCGCCTCCCATCTCTTCAGGAACTGACAAGGGCCCCAAGACCAAGGGTGCATCGCCGTCGAAAAGCCACGCTCGCTGATCGTCGAGTCCTTGGCGCGCGACGATGACGTCGAACAACGGAAGACCGGCCTGTTGCGGAGTTCGAGATAAATCGACAACTCCGTCTCTGCATATCGACGAGGCGAACTCGACGCCGCGATGGGCGCGGCACTTCGGGCACGCCGCGTCTTTCTCACCGATTTCGCCGAGGACTTGGTAACGCGGCTCGCTCGTCCCGCAGCTTCCGCACTCGAGCGACACGACGATGTCACGACTGAGATCCAAAACCGCACCAGCTCCCAACTCGCCCTCGGCACGTTCGAGAAGCTCTTCGAAGGTCACGGCGTCACTTGCCAGTCCGAGTGGTGTGATCGGTCCCAAGTTCTCGTGACCGGGACACTCGTCACGACGCGGGTATCTTACCCGGCTGATATCGCCCCAGAGCCCGTTGACATGGAGTCCCTCGGAAACGAGCGCGGGTTGACCGTGCAGCACCTTGATCGCTTCTTGCACTTCGAGCGCCGCTACGAGTGAAGCCGCGACGGCGGTCGTGGGCACGTGTCCGGACTCAACGATGTCCCGCGCAAGCATTGCGCACGAACGACGCTCCGCCACGAGCTTCCGATCCGTTTCGTTCATCGTGCACTCGTAGCAGGACCCCTTCGCCGGATCGAATACGCGCGCGATTCCCGCCAAACCCTCGATCGCACCATCGACCCAAACACGACCGGTCGCCGCGCTCGCGCTGTTTGCAAAGATGCGTGCCTCGCGATTGTCGAGACCGCAGATGACGACGTCCGCCCAGAGAAAAACGCCTAGCCCCGCCTTGTGGTTGAGATTGTCGACTCGTGGGTGTGCGCACACGTCGGGGTTGAGCTCCCGCATGCGCTTCACCGCGACCGTCGCCTTCGCGCCACCTTGGTCTTCGTCGCGAAACAAGACTCCACGTGACAGATTGCTTTGCTCGATGATGTCCATGTCGTAGACCAGCACTTCGCCGATTCCGGTCAACGACAAAATCTTCAAGATCTCGTTTCCGAGAGCACCCGCCCCGATCACGAGAACGCGTGCCGATCGGATTTTTTCCTGGTCCCACCACGTGATGAGCTCCTGACGGTCGTAGCGACCACCACCGTCACGTCCGAGAAGCTCGTCGTGCGAGAGCTTCATGTCCATTAGACGCTGCCGGCGGTGATCTCGGGCTGGATTCGCATCACATCACCGTTGGTCACCTGCTGGTCGGCGAGGGATTTGTCATCGAGCAACTGGATCCCGAGCCGGCGATGGTGAAACTTATAGCTCATCAACTGACCGTCGGGACTGTGCTTGGGAAGATGGAGCTTGTCGGCGAGAACGAGCAGGATGCGATCTACCGTAACGTCGTCGGGCACTTCGACCTCGACCCGCTTGTTCCCGGTGGCATCCCAGACTTCCAGGTTGACATCACCCATGGACAGGACTCCAGAAGACGGAAGGTTTTGTGAAACCAGAGCGTTGATCAATTCTCGCGGACAGCTCCCAGGCTGTCAACACATCAGCTCTCTCTTACCACGGAGACAGCGGCGAAATTACGGGGTGACGACGGCGATTAGCTCGGGGCCGTCCAGGACCTGACCTTCTTCGACGAGAATGGTGTCAACGCGGCCTTCGATCGGGGAGTGGATTTCTAGTTGCATTTTCATCGATTCTACGACGGCGAGGACTTGGCCTTCTTCGACGGAGGTGCCTTCTTCGATGCGGAGCTCGAGCACTTTGCCCGCCATGGGGGCTCGGACTTCGCCGTCGCTGGCAGCAAGCTTGATGCGGCGGTGGCTCAGCGCTCGCGGATCTTCCAGCCGGAGGGTCTCGCCCTGCACGGTGAGCGCCATTGCGGTCGCGTCGAGGACCGTCGCCACGCCTTCGACGGGATGAGGGAGGTCCGGTCCCGTCAGGACGACGTCACCCGACGAAAGCTCGATGTCGACATCGATCGCCGGACGCTCCATGGCGCTTCCAACTCGTGCGACGTGGTTACCCTGTTCTCTAAAGCGTGCGGCGGAGCGTGTTTCCGGGATGCTCGCTCGTAGCGCCAACGACAACTGTTCGCGGAACCCCGCCGTCTGAAGACGCGCCTCCAGTGTTTCCGGTAGAAGCGAGCGATTGAGCTCGTCGAGATGGGCCCCAATCCATGAGGTCGAAAACGCCCCGGAACGAAAATCGGGATGACGGATCACGGATTGCAGAAACGGCAGGTTCGTTACAACGCCGTGCACGACCATCACCGCGAGAGCAGCGTCGAGGATTTCGAGCGCGTCCTCGCGAGTTGCACCGACGGCAATCACCTTCGCGATCATCGAATCGAACTGCGCGCGCACGAAGCCGCCCTCGGCAACGCCGGAGTCGACGCGAATTCCCGCGCTGCTCGGCTCGCGGTAGCGGCGAAGTGGCCCCGGCGTCGGCAAGAAGTCCGCTCGAGGGTCTTCCGCAAGCACCCGCGCCTCGATAGCCCACCGGCTGGGCTGAAGCGATTCGAGACGCGAAGGCCAATCACCCTCGGCGAGCTCGAGTTGTGCGGCCACCAGATCCACGTTGTAAACCGCTTCCGTCACCGGATGCTCGACTTGAAGGCGCGTGTTCACTTCAAGGAAATAGAATTTGTCATCGGTATCGAGCAGGAACTCCACCGTTCCCGCGCCACGGTATTGCGTCTTCTCGACGAGTCGAAGCGCCGCGGTGCTCATCCGCTCTCGCAGCGCGCCGCCAACAACGGGACTCGGCGACTCTTCGATTACTTTCTGGTAGCGACGCTGCATCGAGCATTCGCGCTCACCGAGCGCGACGCCCCCGCCGATACCATCGCCAAAGACTTGTATCTCGATGTGACGCGGTGCGGCCAGGTACCGTTCCACGAACACCGTCGGGTCTCCGAAGCCGGCCTTCGCCTCATCCGAGGCCCGCGCGAGCGCGGCCGGAAGTTGTGCGTAGGTTTCAACGATGCGCATCCCCCGGCCGCCACCACCGCCGGCCGCCTTCACGAGATACGGCGGCTCGATGCCCTTGTCCACGAGCTCCTCGAGCTCATCGGAACGAACGGACGGGAGCGTTGCTACGCCCGCGGCTTCAGCGATCGCCTTCGCGCTCTCTTTGTTCCCGAGACGCTCCATCGATTCCGGAGTTGGGCCAACGAAGGTGATCCCGACTTCTTGGATTTTTCGCGCGAATTCCGCATTCTCCGACAAGAAACCGTAGCCTGGATGCAGCAAATCGGCTCCCCAAGCGTTCGCCGCCGCCACGATCTCTCCGGCATCGAGAAAGCTCGAGACTTCGACCACGTCGTCCGCTTCCAAGCGCACCAAAGCATCAGCATCCTCCGGCGTCGAGACGACGGCGACGAGATAGCCTCTCTCGCGCGCGGAGCGCAGAATGCGCCGCGCGATCTCTCCCCGGTTTGCGATGACGAGCTTTTTCACGTGACCTGTTTCTTTCGAAGAAGGGCGACGCGAGCCGCCCATGCGGGGGGCGCCTTGGCAAAGAACGCCTCGAGCCCCATCCGGCCCTCCCGAGAACACCGCGCTTCGGCGATTTGGTGAGCGGTGAACTCGAGAAGCTCGGGACCAGGAAGCGGCAACGCTCGCTTGATGAGCGCCTTGGTACGCCGTGCCGCTTCGGGTCCCGCCGCCAGAAAATCGAGCACCACATCCTGCAGGGTCGCCGCACGCTTCGACGGCAGTGTGACTTGTTGCACGAGTCCGATCTCTTTCGCCTCGGACGCGAGCACGCGACGGCCCGTGAGCATCATCGGCGCGGCATTCGCGAGCCCGATCTTGCGAATGATGTAAGGGCTGATGACGCCGGGAACAATCCCGAGCAACACCTCCGACGTGGCGAAGACGGTGCCCTCGTCCGCAAGGGCATAGTCCGCGCACACGCAAAGCCCTAGTCCACCACCGATCGCGGCTCCCTGAATGACGGCGATGATCGGCGTCGGAAAGTCGGCGAGCACATAAAACAGACGCGCGAGCGTCGTCGCATCTTCCGCGCTCTCTGCGACGGTGCTCGCTGAAAGCCGCTTCATATAGCCGAGGTCGGCACCGGCGCTAAACACCTTACCGTCACCCTCGAGCAGCAGAACGCGCGTCTGCTGTTGTTCGGCGAGGTGGTCGAGCGCGGCGCGCAGTTCCGATATCATCGCTTCATCGAACGCGTTGCGCACGTCGGGCCGCGACAGCACGATTCGCTTCACACCCATCGACAGAGATTCGACTCGCAGGGTCGTCGCCTCAGTAATGACCCGCTCGACAGGAAAATCCCTCACGAGAGCTCCTTGGATGAAGGTTTGTCCGCAACGGCTATCGTCGCGAGCAGACCCGAAGGGATACGCACGCGACAACGTAGAAGCGCCTGAGAGTAGGTCTTGCCCTGCGCATCGGTGTAAAGGCTCACGGTGCCGCCGCCTCCGAGCGATTCATCGAGTAGAAAGTTGAGCGCGAAAAGATTGGGAACTAGATAACGATGCACTTCACCGTTGACGATGTCTTCGAACCACTGACGCACTCGCTCGCCGCTGACGTTGTTTCTCAGCCACACATAGCATGCTGCACTGCGGCCAATGAGCCCTATGTTCGCGGTGTCACCCTTATCGCCGCTACGAGCATGTGCGATCGCCATGAGCGGCACCTCGATCACATCCTCGTCAAGTGATTGGACGAGCGCATCGGGATGCGGGTCTTGGAGAGGTCGTACCGGCTCCGAGCGTCCTTCGGTCACCGGCCAGATCAGATTTTGTTTCGAGGCAACTTCGTTGCCGTCATCGTAAACCGCGAGCGTTGCCGGCGCATGCCCTTGCGGGATGAGGCTCGGCCAATACCGAACGACATTCGAGATCGGCGGCGCCCCTCCGGTCACGGCAACGCCTGCAGGCCCGCTGAGAATGAGACCCGGCAGAAGCTTGCGAAAGATCTGTAGCTTGCGTTTGTCATGATCCCGAGCCGCGAGCCGCAAGAGAACCTCGCTGACGTGGTGCGCAGGCGTCAAAGAGCGGTGGGTGCTGTCGTCACCAATGTATTCGGTGTGTCTCGCTTCGAACGCGCTCAAACCTTCACGCTCGAGCTCCGCCGTGAGCCGCGTCCAGAAAACGTTCGCGAACATCTCCGCCTTCGCGCGCGGGTCTGGGCCAGAAACGATCAACGCTCCCGAGGATTTGAACCCGTCGTCGAGCGCCGCGCTGACTTTGAGAAAGTCGGTTGGAGGCGCACCCTTGGCGCCAGCGATACGAACTCGATCGTCTCCGTCCGCCTCGAGCGTGATCGTCGTGAAATCGGCAATGCAGTCCGGGGTGATGTACACCTGAGGGTGGCCCATCTCGTAGAGAAATTGCTCGCGCGCCGTCTGCAGCGACACGAGGCCACCCGAGCCGGGATGTTTCGTCAAGACAAACGATCCGTCGGGCTCGAACTCCACAACGGGATAGCCGACATCGATGTAGCTCGGCACTTTCTCCCAGTCGGTGAAATTGCCTCCGGTCGCCTGCGCGCCGCACTCGATGAGATGGGAAGCGACGATACCCTGCGCGAGACGATCGTAGTCCTCCGCATCCCAACCAAACTCATAAATGAGCGCGGCAAGGGTGATCCCCGTATCAGTAACGCGCCCCGAGAGTACGATATCCGGATTTTCCTCGAGTGCCTCCACGACGGGCATCGCTCCAAAGTAGGCATTCGCCGAAAGAACTTTGTCGCGGTAGTCGTCGAGCGGCTCCCCTGTCTCCATGTTGTCGAGGGTGAGCTCATCTAGTTGCGGACGAACGTCATCCCCGCCGACGACCGCGACCTTGAGTGAGAGGCCACGTTTCACCGCGACACTGAACAGAGCGTCTGCACACGCCTTGGGATTGACTCCGCCGGCGTTGGTGATGAGCTTGATGCCGCGTTCGAGGATCTCCTCGAGCAACGGATCGATCTGGGCGATGAAATCCCTTGCGTAGCCCGCGGTGGGGTCACGAGCGAACTGCTTTTGCAGAATGCTCATAGTGATCTCGGCAAGAAAATCCATCGAGATGTAATCGATGGGGAGGTCACCGAGAACTTGGCGACGCATCGCATAGGGGTCGTCGCCCCAATAGCCACCGGCGTTGGCGATTCGAAGAGTTGATGATCTTGGCATTGGCTTAGAGTTCCCGTGCTGGTTTTCGTTCCCGTTCCCGATTGCGTCTTTGTCTTTCATATCAGTACCTGACGATACGAGCTAGAGCTTTCCGCCAGGTCAGTGTTTTTCACGGTTTCATCTTCATCCGTTCGGGAACGGGAACGGGAACGGGAACGGGGACGGGAACGGGGACGGGGACGGGGCCCGGCGGACTTTCGAAGTTCTTATCAACGTAGCCTTCATTTGGGTCAACAGCGATTTTCGGTAGCCATCCAGATCTACATCCGCAAAACGCCCACCTTGGTTTCCTCGATGGGCGTGTTGAACGCAGTGGCGAGGCTCAACGCCAAGATTGTCCTCGTCGCGCGCATGTCGATGACGCCGTCGTCCCAGAGACGAGCAGATGCATAATAAGGATGACCTTCGCGCTCGTATTTTTCGCGGATGGGCTCGGCGATCGCCTCCGCGGCCTCGCTCGTCAGCGTTTCGCTCTTGCGCGCGAGCTGGTCGCGCTTGACGGTTACCAGAACTTGCGCGGCCTGCTCGCCGCCCATGACGGAGATCCGACTCGTCGGCCATGTCCACAAGAAACGAGGATCGTAGGCACGACCGCACATCCCGTAGTTGCCGGCTCCGAAGCTCCCTCCAACAATGAGCGTGATTTTCGGGACGCGGGCGGTTGCAACGGCATGCACCATCTTGGCGCCGTCTTTCGCGATGCCGCCACGCTCGTACTGCGCTCCGACCATGAAACCGGTGATGTTCTGCAGGAATAGAATCGGCACCTTTTCTGTCGTGCACAGCTCGATGAAGTGGGTCGCCTTCAGGGCGCTTTCACTGAATAGCACGCCGTTGTTCGCGATGATGCCAACCCGCATTCCCTCGATGTGTGCGAAGCCAGTGACCAGCGTCGTCCCGTAGCGCTTCTTGAACTCGAAAAAACGACTTCCATCGACAAAACGAGCGATGACTTCTCGCACGTCGACCTGCCGTCGCAAATCACGCGGCCATACGCCAAGAAGCTCCTCGGGATCGTAGGCGGGTGGCTCTGCGGATTCGAAACGAGTATCGGCTTCCGGACGCGGTCCGAGATGACCTACGATCTCCCGCAGAATCTCGAGCGCGTGCTCGTCGTCTTCGGCAAAATGGTCGGCGACGCCGGAAATCTCGGTGTGAACGCGCGCACCACCGAGCTCTTCTGCCGAAACTTCTTCGCCGGTGGCTGCTTTCACGAGCGGGGGGCCCGCAAGGAAGATGGTGCCGGTGCCGTTGACAATCACCGACTGGTCACTCATGGCGGGAACGTAAGCCCCTCCCGCGGTGCACATTCCCATGACCGCGGAGAGCTGTGGAACACGGGCTGCACTCAGTACTGCCTGGTTTCGAAAGATGCGACCGAAGTGCTCGCGGTCGGGGAAGACTTCGTCCTGTTTCGGCAGGAACGCCCCGCCGCTATCCACCAAGTAGACGCACGGCAGGTGGTTGTCGAGCGCGATCTCCTGCGCCCGCAAGTGCTTCTTGACGGTGATCGGATAGTAAGCGCCACCTTTCACCGTCGCGTCGTTCGCGACGATCATACATTGGCGGCCGCGCACGAGGCCGACGCCGGTGACGATCCCGCCGGCAGGCACCTCGTCGTCGTAGAGCTCGTGCCCCGCAAGGGCGCTCAACTCCAGAAACGGCGCGCCTTCGTCGATCAGCATCGCGATGCGGTCGCGGACGAACAGCTTCCCTTGTTCCTGGTGGCGCCGGTGCGCGCGCTCGTCCCCTCCCTGGCGAATTCGCTCGAGCTTCGTCATCAGCTCGTCGTTGAGGGTCCGGTTCGCGGCGAGGTTCTGGCGGTACTCGTCGGATCGAGTTTTGATCTGGCTTCGTATCAAGGACATGGGTGACTCAATACGATCTTGTCATCAAGAGCGGAAGTAGGGAAGTACCTCGCGACCCAAAAGCTCGATTGCCACGAGCGGGTCTGGCCCGAGTGGTGGCCCGAAGCTCAAATGACGAACGCCCGCTTCAACCAGAGGCTCGAGACGCCGGATCAGCGCTTTGGGCTCTCCGGTGACGCCGATCTGCAACATGCGCTCGTCGACGAGAGCACACGCCTTGTCCATGTCACGCTCCTGGTGCACGGCGCGGTCGATCGCCGAAAAATCGTCTCGGGTCAACGAAAGCCTCTCGAGAATCAGCGGCGACAGCGCCGACCCATAGTAGGCAATCTTTTCGGCCAGCACCCTCCGAGCGGCATCGCTGTCTTTCGAAAGAGACACCCAGATGCAGGCGGCGAAATCGATTTCGGAAAGGGACTCATCGCGCGCGCGGCCACCTTCGTCGAGAAGCGGACGTACTGTGAAGTAATGCTCGGGCGGGAACAAAAGCGGTAGCACCCCGTCGCCAATCTCGCCTGCGAGGCGAAGCATTTTGGGGCCGAGGGCGCCGATATAAATGGGTGTCGTGCGGGGTGCTGAGAACCTCAGATAGGCCTCGTCGGACCACTTCAAGTAGTCGCCATCGACCGGCGCCGGCGCACCGGCCAGGAGCTTTCGAATCACGGCGACCGATTCTCGTACCGCGGCGAGCGGCGTTCGATGCTCGATGCCGACCCACTTCATAAAATCCCGTGCACCGGCGGCGATGCCCAAGCAGAAGCGGTTGCCACTGAGCTCGTCGAGCGTCGCCGCGATCATGGCGATTTCGCTCGGGTCGATCGTGTAGGGATTCAGAATACACGTTCCGAGTTGGAGTCGTTTCGTAGCCGTAGCGATCGCGGCAAGAATGACGGGAGAGCTCTTCAAGAAAAGGTCGTTACTGACCCAGAGCTGATCGAATCCCGTCCGCTCGGCAGCTTGCGCCAATCGAACATAATCGGCAACCCCGAGATCGTTGTTGAGCCGAATACTATAGGTAAACGAAGTGCTCATAGATCCGCGGACGCGGAGCCCACGACGGCCTCGGCTTCGATCTCGACAAGGTACTCGTCACCGATGAGCTCCGCGCGAACGAGGGTGTTGGCGGGGCGAATTTTTCGGAAGCGCTCACCGTGCACCGCACCGACCGCCTTCCAGTCGTCGACTCGGGCGACGAAAATACGCGTCCGAACCACATCGCCGAGGACACCCCCTAGTGATTCGATCGCTTTTTCGATTTTGTCGAGCGCGTAGCGAGCTTGTCCAGCCGCGTCTCCGGGAGCGACGAGACCGTCGGGACCCGTCGCCGTCGTCCCCGAGACATAGATCCTATCGCCGACGCGCACCGCGCGGGAATAGCCGTACATCTCTTCCCACGAAACGCCACTGCCGACTCTTGTGCGCTCCGCCATACATCGAACCTCCGGTTGCGAGGTATATCATAGTGGTAACCGGGAACCTGCAAACCTCACCTATGCGCCTACAGCGAATCATCCTCGGCGAGTGGATGCCCGCTCTCTTGCTCTCGACAACCGTGGCGACAGCTCAAACCCCTCGAGTTGACGAGGGGCCCAAGAGAGAAGACCCCTCGGATCCGAGCCACGAGATCGAGGCCACCGTCGACCGTGGCTGGCGGCGTCCGCTGGCCAGCCGAAATCAGTTCCCCGTTTTGCTGATGTTCGTATCGCTGGCGCCCGATCGCGCCGCCTCGCTTTCCCGCGGCCACACGAGTGTCGACGTCGGCTTCGACTACTCCAACATCATTGCCGGCCAGGAGACCGAGGACGAATTTCTGCACCTCGACCTCGAGTACTTGAGAACCAACGTTGTCGTCAAGCATGGACTTCCCGCGCACATGGAGATCGGCGCGTCGATCCCCCTTTACTACTACTACGGTGGGTTTTTCGATGGATTGGTCGGAGGACTTCACGAATCTTTAGGGCTTCCCAATTTCCTTCGCGGGCAAACGGACAACGGTCTGACTCGGTACGAATTCGTCTCCGGCACGGGAGTGCCCTTTCTCGGCGACGAGGCCATCACCGCCATCGGCGACATCGCGGTGCATTTCAAGAAGACTCTTTTCGAAAACGATCGTTACGCGTTCGCCGTACGAAGTGATGTCAAATCTCCCACCGGCAAGCCGGAGAGGCTAAGCGGCAGCGGTGCGACGGACCTCGGTCTCGGCCTCGCTTTCGACCGCATCACCGAGCGCTGGGGTCTTTACTCGAACGCCAGCTATCACTTCCTCGGGCAACCCGACGGATTCAGGGTGAGGAATTTCTTCTCGTTGATGCTGGGCTTGGACTACAGACTTCGATCACGGCTATCAGCGCACCTACAGTTTGATCACGCTCGGCCGTTCGTCGAGAGTGAGCTGCCACTGTTCAGTCGGGCTGCGCAACAGGTCGCGCTCGGCCTGCGTTGGCGACACTCGGATCGTTTTGTCTACGAATGGCGTTTCGTGGAAGACCTTTCAAAAGTTGCACCTGATTTCACCGTCAGCTTCCAAGTGGGTATTCGCTGGAGCACGACGGCTTCGACAGAGGAGGCAATCCCACCATGAAACAAATCCTGTTCGTTATCGCCCTCTTCGGTTGTTCCTTCTTACTGGCGGCGATATCTCTCGCACAGGAGCAAGCCCACCACCCACAGCGCGCTCGAGGCGCGGCCGAGGCGCCTCCTCCCCGTGATGGATCCGGTACGAGTTGGCTGCCAGCCTCGTCGCCCATGGAGATGATCCATTTCAACTCCGGCGAGTGGGCGTTCATGGTGCATGGCTTCGCCAACTTCGCCTACCAGCAAGAGTCCGAGCCTCGGGGAACGTCGGAATTTTTCAGCACGAACATGGCGATGTTCTCTGCCGGACACGGACTCGGCAAGGGCCAGTTCAGGTTTCGCTTCATGGGGTCGCTCGAGCCCACGCTCGGCTCGACCGGATACCCGCTGTTGCTCCAAACGGGCGAGACTGCCGACGGAACCAACCCGCTGTTCGATCGCCAACACCCCCACGACGTTCTCATGGAAGTCGCGCTCCGATACGACCGTCCACTCGGCGAGGCCGATGCGTTTTTCGTTTACTTCGCGCCCGCAGGCGATCCCGCTATTGGTCCCTCGGCTTTCATGCATCGTTTCTCCGGCGTCGACAACCCCGTCGCTCCGCTGGCGCACCATTGGCTCGATGCTACCCACATCAGCTACGGGGTCTTGACCGTCGGCTGGAGCCGCAAGGACAAGGTCAAGCTCGAAGGCTCGATCTTCAACGGACGCGAGCCCGACGCGAATCGCTGGGATGTCGACAAGATCCAGTTCAACTCATTCTCGACGCGTATCACGGTCAACCCGACACCGAACTGGTCGCTTCAGGGAAGCATGGGCTGGTTGAAGGAGCCAGAGATTCTGCACCCAGGTCAAGACTTGCTCCGCATGACCGCCTCGGTGACGCACAATCGGCCCCTCGGCAGAAGCAGTGAGTGGGGCAACTGGCAAACGACTGCCGCTTGGGGACGCAACAAGTGGGACGAGCCTCCGAGCGCAACGACCGCGCCAGTGACCGGGCATCTCCACTTCACACCCGGCATCCAGCCGACGCGCAACGCAGCTCTCGTCGAGACCGGCGTTCGGTTCAAGAGCATGCACACCGTGTTCGCACGTTGGGAGTGGGCGGAGAAGGACGAGTTGTTCATCTCTGCCGATCGTAGGCACCAGCTCGTCTATGACGTCAGCAAACTCGACGTCGGCTACCTGATAGATTTCCTGCGCTTGTCACACCTACGCGTCGGCGCCGGCGTGTACGGGGCATTGCACTGGGTTCCCGACGACCTGAGCATCGTCTACGGCGAACGCCCGAGCACGGCAGGCTTCTTCCTTCGATTCAAGATCATCTAGGAATGCGAGGTTGCTAACAGCAAGGGGATAGGGTGGATGACCGCGATCGGATGCTTGGAGATTGTGGAGATTGAGAATATTTCTTTTATCCCCAGAATCCCCTCCTATCCCCCTATCCCCTTGCTTTCGCGTTCCGCGGTCAGGGCGGCGGCTAGGAGGGGGAGCATCAGTTCGTGGTGGCCAACGAACTCGAAGCCTTTGCCGTTGCCAGTGATGGGGCGTTGGACGACGTTCACTCGCGGGCGGTAGTGGCGGATGAAATCAAAATTGGCGGTTGAGAAATCGGAGAGCGGGTGGCCGAGATTTCTGACGACGCTCACGGCTTTCAGAAAGACTTCCGGCAGAAGCACCGCCGAGCCAACGTTGAGGTACACACCGCCGTCGTTCAGCCCTTTCACGACCCCCGCGAACAATTTGAAATCGTGAAGGCTGGTTTTGCCAATCGCCTCTCCCGATGCCTGCGGGTGCATGTGGATGATGTCTGTTCCCACGGCAACGTGCACGGTCACTGGGATCGCGAGTCGGTGCGCGTTCCACAGAAGGCTCGTCTCTTTATACGGCGGATCCTTTTCCTCGAGCATCGCGCCCACAGCCTCGCCGAGGCCGATGTCACGCGAGGCGCCGGTGCGGATCGCTTCGTTGAGAAGCGTGCCGGTCTCCTCGGCCATGCCGAATTTTCCGTCGCTGAGACCGTCGGCTACTTCCTCGGAAGTCTGCCCGACCATAGCGAGCTCGAAATCGTGGATGATCCCGGCGCCGTTGAGAGCAAGCCCCGACAAAAACCCGGAGCTCATGAGCTCCACGAGAAGGGGCGAAAGTCCGACTTTGATCACGTGCGCACCGAGACCCCACACGAGAGCCCGCTCGCGCGCTCGCGCGCTTTGCATCCGCGTCACCAAGTCACGAAGCTCGCGCGCCGCCAGAATGTCCGGGAGCCCGTCCCAGAAATCACGAAAGCGCCCACCCGATACGGACGGTTTACCGAGCTGTTCGCGGCCGACTTTGCTTTTGCGGGAGGCAAGCGGGTACGTGTCGAGACCGTCGAGATCGAGCGGCGAGATCGAGTACTTCGAGGCCATCAGGGAAAGAGCTCGTCTTCAATGATCTGGCAAAAGAAATGCACGAGCATGGCGTGTACTTCCTGAATACGGGCGGTCTCTTGGTGCGGCACCGTCAGACACAGCTCGACGCTGTCGGCAAGCTTGCCCCCATCGCGTCCGCTAAGGCCGACGGTCCTCAGCCCTCTTTCGGTCGCCATTGTGATCGCATTCAACACGTTGGGAGAGCTTCCGCTCGTCGTGATCCCGATGGCGACGTCCCCTTTGCCGCCGAGGGCGTCGATCTGCCGACTAAAGACTTCGTCGTAGTGGCTGTCGTTGGCAACACTCGTGAGGATCGACGAATCCGTCGTCAACGCTATCGCGGCAAGCGCTGGGCGATCGGCGCGAAAACGGTTCACCAACTCGGCGGAAAAATGTTGAGCGTCCGCGGCGCTACCACCGTTGCCGAAGATGAGGAGCTTCTTGCCGGAGCGCAGCGCCTCGGAAAAAACCGTGCCTGCCTCCAAAACGGCGTCGGCATGCCGCTCGAAAAACGATTCCTTGAGCTGGACGCTGTCGCGAACGTCGGACAACAAAGAGTCACGATCCACGCCGAAAGTATATCCCGCCTCTGACGGACAGGTTGTCAAAGGCAAGGGGAGAGGGGGATAACCGCGATTCGTTGTTGGGAGATGTGGGGAATACAGATCTTGTTCTATCCCCAATATCCCCTCCGACCCCCTTATCCCCTTGCTTTTAGCAACGCCGGCGGGAGGCTCCGTGGCGGGCGGGGTAGATCAGCATGGCGTCACCGAAGCTGTAGAAGCGGTATTCTTGTTCCACCGCCTCCAGATAGGCGGCGCGAACTTGGTCCACGCCACCGAGTGCGGAGACGAGCATCAGCAGGGTGCTCTTGGGAAGGTGGAAATTGGTCACCAGGCCACCCACAACGCGAAACTCGAAGCCCGGCGTGATGAACAGGTCACTCTCGTGCCATCCCGGTGCAAAGTCGAGTCGGGCCGCGGACTCCAGGGCTCGGACGGTCGTTGTCCCGACCGCGATCACGGAGCGACTTTGTCGCATCGCCTCGACGGTGGCCGGCGGCACCTCGAAACGCTCGATCCCCATCCGATGCTCAGAGATTTCGTCGGAGCGCACCGGCGCGAACGTCGCATGGCCGACGTGCAGCGTGATCTTGGCGACACGGATGCGACGGCTCTCGAGCGCAGTGAACATCGCCTCGGTGAAGTGCAGACCCGCTGTCGGTGCCGCCACCGAGCCGCGGTCACGAGCGTACACGGTCTGATAGCGGAGTCGGGCTTCAGCTTCATCACTCATCGGCTCGATGTAGGGAGGCAGCGGAGTTCTACCGAGGCTGTCGACGATGTCGTCCCACTCGCCTTCGTGATGGAATCGCACGGAGAGTGGTGCTCGAGTCACGACTTCGGCGCCGAGACGTCCGTCACCAAACGTCAGCTCGGTTCCAGGTCGGAGCTTGCGCGCAGGTTTTCCGAGGACACTCCAAGTATCGTCTTCGAGCTTTTCGAGAAGCAACAGCTCGACCGAGCCTCCTGTCGAGCGAGCTCCGACGAGTCGCGCCGGGAAGACTTTGGTGTCATTCAATATCAATAGATCGTCCGGCTGGAGGAGCTTGGAAAGCGCGTCGAACCCCAGGTGGTGCATCGAGCCGTCCGGCTCGAGATGCAACAAGCGGGACGCGTCGCGCGCCGACAACGGTTTCTGAGCGATGAGCTCTGCCGGGAGCTCGTAGTCGAACTCGGCGAGCTTCAAAACAGACGTTTTTGCGGATTTCTTTGCAGGTGCGTCGGCTCGAGGCCGAAATGGTGGTAGGCGAGATCGGTCGCAACGCGCCCGCGCGGCGTGCGGTCGAGAAACCCGATCTGGATCAGGTAAGGCTCGTAGATATCTTCGATCGTATCGGGCTCCTCGCCAACGACCGCGGCAACCGTTGAAAGACCAACGGGACCACCCGAGAACTTCTCCATGATCGTCAGCAGGATGGTGCGGTCCATTTCGTCGAAGCCCATCTCGTCGACTTCGAGCAGGGTTAACGCGTCGGCCGCGACTCCAGACGTGACTTTCCCATCTGCCTTGACCTGAGCAAAGTCCCGAACACGCCTCAGAAGACGATTCGCGATCCGAGGGGTGCCGCGCGAACGCTTCGCAATCGCTATCGCCGCATCCCCGTCGACGGCAACGCCGAGAATCGACGCGGAGCGTTCGATGACCGCCGTCAGGTCTTCCACCGTATAGAAATCGAGACGGTGCACGATGCCGAAGCGCGCCCTTAGCGGCGAGGTCAAGAGTCCGGCCCGTGTCGTTGCGCCAATGAGGGTGAACGGCGCCACGGGGATCTTGACGGATTTCGCCGACGGCCCCTGCCCAATGATGATGTCGAGCTTGAAATCCTCCATCGCGGGGTACAGCACTTCCTCGATCGCGGGATGGAGCCGGTGGATCTCGTCGATGAACAAAACGTCGCGCTCTTCGAGGTTCGTGAGCAGCGCAACGAGATCACCCGACTTCTCGACGAGAGGTCCCGCGGTCGTCGTGATGTTCACCGCGAGCTCGTTTGCCACGACGTGGGCCAGAGTCGTCTTGCCGAGCCCCGGAGGCCCGTACGTCAGCATGTGGTCCATTGCCTCGCCCCGCTCACGCGCCGCCTGAACCGCGATCTCGAGCTGCGCGAGAACCTTCTTCTGCCCGACATACTCTCGAAATCCCCGGGGGCGAAGACTCTGGTCAAGAGAAAGATCCTCGTCGGTGCGACCCAGCGAGATCAGACGCTCTGCCATCTTTCCGGCAAGTCTACAACAAGAGCAAAAAAGATTTGTCCCCTCCTTTATTACGTGTATATACTCTCTTTATGCCGACCGACGAAACTCCGGACATCGAGTGCGCGGTCTTCCATCTGCGCAAGACGACGCGGACGATTACTCAGCTCTATGACGAGGTGCTGCGTCCCACAGGGTTGCGGAGCACGCAGTATTCGATATTGCGCATCGTTTCGAACCTGGGTCCATTCACCGTCAACGAGCTCGGCACGACCATGGGGATGGATCGCACCACGGTGACCCGAAACGTGCGGTTGCTCGAACGGATGGGCCACCTCCGTATCGAGCCCGGAGACGATCGCCGAACACGGCGGGTTCGACTCAGCGCTCGCGGTCGCTCCGCGGTCGAAAAAACTCAGCCCTACTGGGAGCAGGCCCAGGCAATCCTCGTTGGCGGCCTCGGTGATAAACGGTGGCAGAAGTTGCGAAACGAGCTCACGGCGATTGTCAACGTCGGGCGCAAAGAGCTCGACAAAAGGGCAGACACAAGATGATAGGATTCCGCATCTCCACACTCACCCCGCCATCTTCGCCCGCTACCTCGACTACCTCGAAAGCCTCGTCCAAGCGGTCCGGCACGCCCACCGTGAAGATTGGAGCCTCGAGCAAACCCTGGGGCGATTCCCGCTGCCTGAGCGCTTCGCGATCTCGACGCAGCTCTCGAGCGCTTCGTTTTACAAGGGACTGCATCCTTACAACCTTCAACGGAGTTTTCTCGAAACCCAATAGGGAAAGTCTTCACCTTCCGCTCCGCGCCGCCGTGGTGAAAAAAGCGGCTAGACTTCGAGACCAATGGAGCGCATCAGGTCGAGGGCATTGCTCTTCTTCACCACGCCTTCGCGCATGACGTAGTCGAACTGAATCTCTCCATCGACGATCTGATCTTCGAAGTGAACGTTCGTGGCTGCGTTGTCCATCGTATCCGCCATCTTCGAGAGCGCAAGGTCGTGGGTCGTGATGAAACCCACGGCGCCGCGATCGATGAGGCCGCGAACGACCGCCTCCGCACCGATGCGGCGATCGTGCGAGTTGGTTCCATGGAGGATCTCGTCGAGCAGGAATAGCACCGGTGTACTCCCGGACGTCAACTCCAGTACTTGTCGGAGGCGGAGAATCTCGGCGTAAAAATGCGAAATACCCTCTTGTAGTGAATCCAGAATTCGAATCGATGCTGCAACGGTAAACGGCGACAACTCGAGCTTTCGCGCACACACCGGCGCACCTGCGAACGCAAGTACGGCGTTGACCCCGATGGCCCGGAGAAACGTGCTCTTGCCCGACATGTTCGAGCCGGAGACGACGAGCAGTCGCAGCTCGTCCCCGAAGCGGACGTCGTTTCGAATGAGGCGCGACGCTGGGATCAGGGGGTGGCCGAGGCCCTCGGCGTCGTAGACAACTCCATCCTCGCAAAGGGCGGGGAACGGGTCCTCCGGATGCTCGAAGGCATAGGTGGCCACAGCGAGGAGGGCGTCGAGCTCTCCAACTGCGGAGAGCCAACGAGGCACGTGCGGCCCCGACCGCTGTCGCCACGACTCGATCGCGAAAGCAAACTGAGTGCCCCACAGCAGTAGCGCCGCAAACGGCGCGAACAGCTGATTTCGGCGGGCATCGAGATACTCGACGAGACGAATCAACCGACGTATCTGTCGGGACGCGGGCTCGCCCTCGGAGACGAGCGCCTCCTGAAGGGAAACGAGACGTGAGGACGCAAACCGTTCCCCTTCGAGTCTCTCGACCAGCAGCGACAAAACACTGAGGGCATTCGCCGGGTCTTCCACGGCGGTGAGAACCGATCGGACCCGCGGACGGAAGGCGAGCGCGAACGCGGCACTGACAGCGGCCAAACCCAAAAACGGCAGTCGCGTCCACCACGCCGCGATCCACCCGATAGAGGCCACGAGAGTCGCGCTGCCCAAAACGAGCGCGATGATTCTCACCGACGACGATGTCAAAACGGCGGGCTCGGTAGCCCACTTGGAAAGGGTTTCCGGATCGACGCTGTCGACGGCGACGGGTCGCTCGCGCGCGATGTCCTCGCGGAGTTTGACCAAGGGAGCGAGCTCGGCCACAGATTGTTGACGTTGTCGAACAACCTCAAGCGGTGCGGGAGAGAGCAACCATCCGGCGAGCGTCTTGGCGCCCCACGGGCTTTGAGTCGTTGCGAGCAACTCAAACAACGATCCGCTACCAAAAACATCGAGGTCGCTCGAGTAGGGATGGTGCGGGTCGATGAACGCAGCGCCCTGGTTGCCGGTTCCGGCCCACGCGTCGCCTAGTCGAGCGAGCCCTCGAGAGTAAAACAGCCGGGAACGCTCGGCGCGGCGCACCCCTTCATAGAGACGCGCATGCCAGCTCATCAGAAAGGCGAATGTCACGACCGGGACCAGAAGCCACGGCCACGCAACCCGATCGGTTTCCCACACGAACCACGCCACGGCGACGCCCACCACGAAAACGATCAGGCGCGAGTAGGAGACGAGCGAGGCTTTGCGCTCGCGACTCTCTCGCTCGAGCTGACGCTCCGAAATCCGAGCGTTGTAGAGCTCCGCTATTGCGTCCCGCGTCATCTACCCGGAAAGCTTTCGCAGAACGCTTTTGAGCGCATCCTCGAACTTGGCGTCGGGGTCGCTGGCAACGACCTGCTCGACTCCCTTCTCGGATTGTGGGCGCGGAAAACCAAGGTTCAGCAGCGCCGAGATCAAATCTTCGGCAAGCGTCTGCACCGGATCCGCGCTCGCGGCCCTCATCCGGCCCTCACTCGCTGAAACTTGCGGCATTTTGTCGCGAAGCTCGAGAATGAGCCGCTCCGCCGTTTTCTTGCCGACCCCAGGGATCGCGTTGAGGCGACGATGGTCTCCTCGACGGATCGCGTCAATGAGCGTTTGAGGTTCGAGACCGGACATGACCTTGAGCGCAAGCGACGGGCCGACCCCGGCAACACTAATGAGCCGGTCGAAGAGAAGCCGCTCCTTCGCGGAGAAGAACCCGTAGAGAGCAAGCGTGTCTTCCCGCACGTGCGTATGGATCTGGAGAGCAACAGACTCCCCTTCACTCGGAAGCTCGTAATACGTCGACACCGGGATAAGGACTTTGTAGCCAACGCCACCCACGAGAACGACCACGTGATCCGGCGTTTTTGTTTTGAGTCCTCCTTCGAGATAGGAAATCACGAAGATGTTCGCACTTTCGCGTGGAACCGCATCTGGTTAGCGTGACACAAAGCGAGCGCGAGCGCGTCGGCGGCGTCGTGGGGATCGGGTGGAGCGTCGAGCGCCAACAAAACCGCGACCATTTTTTGGACCTGGTGCTTGTCGGCTCGACCATAGCCGACCACGGACTGTTTCACCTCGAGCGGTGAATACTCGTGCACCGGAAGCGCCCGCTCGACGCCCGCCAAAAGCGCAACACCTCGAACATGCCCAAGCTTCAGAGCGCTCTTGACGTTGGTCGCAAAAAAGAGGCTCTCGACCACCATCTCGTCCGGGCCACAATCATCCATCACATCGAGGATCCCCTGATGAATGGTTTTCAACTTCTCGGGGAAAGATCGCGTCACTGCCGTCCGCACGACACCGTGGGTTACGAGCGCATGCCGGCTTCCGTCGGTATCGATGACGCCGAAACCGGTGACTCGAGAGCCCGGGTCAATTCCGAGGATCCTCATAACTCGACATCGCGCGATGGGACGATCAAGACATTGCGGCCACGATCTCTTCTTCGTCGATGTCGAAATTCGCCCAAACGTTCGTGAGATCTTCGTGATCCTCGAGCGCTTCCATAAGCTTGAGCATCTGCTTGGCCTGTTTGCCTTCGAGCTTCACGCTCGTTTGAGGGATCATGGCGATTTCCTCCGCGGCAACAGGGATGCTCTTGGCCGAGAGTGCGTCCCGAACCGCCTGAAACGCGTCGGGGGCGGTGAAGATTTCCCAAAGGGTTCCGTCTTCGTTGACATCGTCGGCGCCGGCTTCGAGAACGATCTCGAGCAACGTCTCTTCGTCAACGTCGTCCCCCTCGACTACGAGATAGCCCTTTTTGTCGAACAACCAATTGACGGAGCCGGACTCTCCCAGGTTGCCGCCGTATTTGGAGAAGAAATGACGTATTTCTCCAACCGTACGATTCTTGTTGTCCGTCGTCGCCTCGATGAAAACCGCAACCCCACCAGGCCCATAGCCTTCGTATTGAACCTCTTCGAGGTTGTAGCCCTCGAGCTCACCGGTTCCCTTTTTGATGGCTCGCTCGATATTGTCCTTGGGCATGTTCACGGATTTCGCCTTGTCCACCGCAAGGCGGAGCCGGGGGTTGAAATCGATATCGCCCCCGCCCAACCGGGCCGCCACCGTAATCTCTTTGATGATACCGGTGAACGCCTTGCCTCGCTTGGCGTCCGTCGCCGCTTTCTTGTGCTTAATAGAGTGCCACTTAGAATGTCCAGACATTGGAACGAAATCGTAGCACGCCGGTGGGCCGGCCTCAATGGTTTCTGGTCCGGCGATCGGCTGTCGGCATCCGGCTCTAGTCATCGAACACGAACGTCGGCTCCTCGTAGTAGCGGACGCGGTGCTCGGAGACTTTGTGCTGGATCTCGTCCTTGAGCCAACGGCGTTTTTCTTCGAGGGGCAGGCTCGATTTCAATAGAGGCAGGCGGAGGTCGAAACCCAGCACGCGCCGAGGCACGAGGATGCGGGTGACGCCGGAGGGAAGACGATCACCGGCTTCGGCGACAGCGCGGACATCCTCTTTGGCGAAATCGGGGAACATCACGAGGGCCCCGAAATGTGGATGCTGGTCTCGCAGCGACGCGACGTCGGCGTGATTCACTCGATCCATTCGCGCATCGCCTTTGTAATAGATGTCGACGATCGAGCGCAGGTGTTGGACCCTCTCGGACCACGGCGCATCTGTAACCAGATGCACCGCTTCGTCCCCTTCGGTGACGAAACTCGCAAGGTGACCTTCGGGTGGGACGTCACCCGTCCGAACCTCGAGCCCTGTTATCGAGCGCGCATGGTCGACGAGTCCCTTCGCTTCGATGTCGCGTACGACGTGATTCCAGTGCCCAATCTCGAGTGCGGGATTCTCGAACGGCTCGACCTGGACGAGAAGGTGCTCGATATCGAGGTTCTCGAGCGCCGAGACACGATTGGCGCCATCGAGAAGCAAATAGCGGTCGCTGCCTTCAAGACTGGCGACGATCGGCGGGTTCCTCAAAATCCCGTCCGCCGAGAGGCGATCGAGCAAGCGAGCGACCCGCTCGAGATCGACCTCTTCATGAAGCAGAAGATCGGTGATGGGAACGATTCGCAGGTCCGGAAAACCCCCGGAAGACTTCTGGCTCATCCCGCTATTGTAGTGCCCTACTTCCGCATGCGCCGATTCTTCTTCCGGGCGGCGGCGACAAGCTCGTCGATATGCTCTTGCGCGAGACCGTCCATAGCACGCAGCATCTTCCCAGCATTCGCGGGCTGCCGGTAGATAATGCGTTTGAGATCGGTTCCGACCCGGCCCGCGAGTGCGAGCAACTCGTCTGGGTCCTGGTCGAGCGCCTTCGCTATACGGATGACCTTTTGCTCGGCTGGGGGAGGGAACACATCGCGCTCAATCGGCGCCAGATACGTCGGACTCATTCCGACTTTCCGCGCAAATTGGGCGATGCTGATGTTCCTTCCTTCTCGGAGTTTACGAATCGTCCTTCCAAACTTCATCGTGACGGGCCTCCTCCTGCGGTGGCTATCACTTGCAAAACAAGACCGACTCGGTTCGAGAGTCATACCAGGTAGGCAAGGGAGCACGGACACTCGAGCCGGTTTCCGAAAGATCTCCCCTCTGCAGAGAAGACTAGGACGACGGGATTCTAATCGTGGCGGCGATTGACGGTCAACTACCTAACGGCAGTCGGTTGCCGAAAGCCGTACTACGATTCCAGCCAGTCAGAAAGGTGAACGAGAGTGCCGCCTTCGGCCTTGCTCAAATGGACGGCGTTGAGTCCCTGATGGTTGTCGCTGTCGAAGCTAATCGGCGTGCCAACGAAGTTGTCGGTCCAGTTGTCGATGGTCTCGAGCGATAGGATGAACCCGAGCCGCGAGAGCTCCGGCCCGGCACGACGCAGCCCCTCGACGAGGATTTCGGCGCGGGCAAGTCCCCAGTAGGCGTACGTTCCGAACTCCATCCCGTTGCCGTACTGTTCGATGATCTCGCGGGCCTTGACGGCACCCGCCTCCTCGGACGTCGTCTCGGGCACACTCGATGCCACGATCGCGCCGTCCCAAGCCTCGCCCGCAAGGTCGAACATGACTGGGTCGGAGAGCACCTGGGTGGCAACGATTTGCGGGTCGTAGTCCTCGATCTCAGCGAGCGCCTTGACGAGTGCCGCAGCGCCTTCGGTGATACTCCAGACGAAAATGACGTCCACTTCTTCGTCTTTGAACTTCTGAGCAACCTCAGCGAGATCGTTTTGACCCACTTCATATGGCTGCGCCAGGGCGATCTCCTTGTCGGCAGCCCTGAGTCCCAAGCGCACGCCTTCTTGGCCTTCCCGCCCAAAGGAGTCGTCCTGGTAGAACATGCCGTACTTATCCGCCTCGATCTCGTCGACGACGTACTTCGCGAGAATGCGCCCTTCGGTGACATAGGACGGAAACGTCGAGAATATGTAGGCATTGACGGGCGAAGTCCACACCCGCGCGCCGGAGCCGGGGTTCACCCACGGGAGGAGCTTCATAGCGATATAGTCTTTGACCGCGAGACAGTTTGCCGTGCCATTACCACCGAGCAACGCAAAGACATGTTCGCCATCGATGAGCTCCTCGACGACACCTGGCGTTCGCGCGGGATCGTAGCCGTCGTCCTTTATCAGCAGACGGAGCTTCCGTCCGTGAATGCCGCCTTGATCGTTGATGTAGGCGAAATAGGCATCCATGGCTTTGGCGATCGTCGAAAGATTCGACGCCGGTCCCGTCATAGGAGCCCACGTTCCGATCAGAACCTCTTCGCTCGTCACACCGATATCCGGACCTCCGCAGCCCACGGAGACGAGCAGCGTGCAAATCGCTGCCAACGCAAGAATTCTTTTGAGTTCCATCGTAAATATCTTCCTGTCATGGCCGGCACGACGAGTGTGACTCGCCGCCACGGCGGCCTTTTTTGATTCTGCTGGTCTGTTCGAGACTCGATTCTCGACATGAGCCCGCGATAATGCCGGACCGCAGCGAGGAATTCTACCATGAAACGCACACCCGCAAGGTACTCCCCCAGTAATCGTCATGGTATAATTTTTCTCTCAAACTCTTGCGATGGACAACGTCCAGAAAACGGGGAGCTCACCATGAGCGACGAGCTAGAAGTCGAGGATGACGTATTCCTCGAGGAAGGTCTCTTTTACTGCACCTGCGGCAACCCCATCGAGGCCGAGGATGCCAACGGGTTGATCGAGAAGGAAGCTGGCAAGGAATTCGTCGCCTGCCCCACGTGCGACATGAAACACTTCGCGGACAGCGGCCATTTTCGCCTCGGCGACGACTAGCGGCCTGCCGAAAATACGATCGCAGCCTTCACGCAGATAGCCGGCCCCGGGAAACACTGAGCTCTCCCCCCAACTGTCCGCATCCGGCTGGTTGGAACTAGATCAGAAGTGTGCGGCGCGCCCCCGACCGGCGAAAGCCGGCGGCGCGCCGCGTTGATGTCGCGAGCGACTGTTCGTGAGCCCTAAAAAACCGGCCCCATTCCTCCGCCTAAGTCATCGTCGTTGTCATCGCCGGACCCCTCGCTCGCATCGGGACCGTCGTCGCCGGGAGTGCCGCTTTCCGACTCCGGCTCTCGCCAAGGCGGGGTCACGGGCGCCGGTGCGGGAGTGGCTTGCCACGGCGCGGCACTCGAGGCAGGTGCTGGCACCGCCGCTGGGGCCGGTGCAGGCGCCGGCTTCGGAGCCGGTGCAGCTTTTTTCTTTGGCGCGGGTTTAGGCTTCGCCGACGAAGCTTTCTTCTTCGCCGTCTTCTTCTTCGCCGTCTTCTTCTTCCCGGCTTTCTTCTTGACTGCCTTCTTTGCCGCCTTTTTCTTGGCGGCCTTCTTCTTTACTTTCTTCTTCTTGGCGGCCTTCTTCTTCTTGATTTTCTTCTTAGCCGGTTTCTTCTTAGCGGCTTTCTTTTTGGCCTTCTTCTTCGTTATTTTCTTCTTGGCCTTCTTCTTGGTCTTCTTAGTAGCCTTTTTCTTCTTGGCCTTCTTTTTCGCTACTTTCTTCTTTTTGGCCTTCTTCTTGGCCGGGCGTCGCGTCTTCGTGGCCTTTTTCTTACGGGCCACTTTCCGCTTTACCGCTTTCTTTTTGGTCACCTTCTTCTTCGCTTTTGCCTTCTTCTTTTTCTTTTTCATGTCAGCTGCCCACCTTCATCCACGCTCAGCGGTGTTGTCGTTGCATCAACTCCGAACACGTCTACCTTCAGGGTGAACCTCCCGCACATCGAATCGAGAATAACATCGAATGTTGCTTTCGTCATCTTGATCGAAGTACCGAAGACAAGACTGAAATTCCCGTCCACGCCTGAATATGACCTCGGATCCGCGTTGCGGATTTGGTCGGGATTCTAAAGAACATTGATTCGAACTGTCAAAGGTGTTTCTAATACTCTCGATGCAAGACCGCCTGAGAACCTACAGCCGATTCGTCAAGATCGAACACACCCTTTTTTCGTTCCCGATGTTGATCAGTGGCGCCCTTCTGGCCGATGGCGCGCTCACTTGGCGGCTGTTGCTGCTAATCCTCGTAGCGGGCACCGGAGCTAGAACGGCGGCTCTCGGCTTGAACCGAATGCTCGACCGCGCCATTGACGCCAGGAACCCGCGAACAGCGAATCGTGAGCTACCAAGTGGTCAAATGACGCTTGTCGAGGCCGTCGCCGTCACCGGCGCCGGAATCCTCGTTTACCTCGTCGCCGCTTTTCTCATTTCTCCACGCTGTCTCGAGCTCTCCCCGATCCCGCTTGCGGTTTTCCTTGCTTATCCGCTGATGAAACGATTCACGATATGGGCTCACCTGGGCGTTGGGGCCGCCCTCGCGATGGGTCCTTTGGGAGCGTGGTTCGCGGTTCAGCTCAATTTCTCGGACTACCCTCGCATCGTGGCGTTGTGTTTGTTCACCTTCTTGTGGGTGGCCGGATTCGACATCATCTACGCCACACTCGACGTCGACTTCGACCGCGGGGAGAGACTTCGCTCACTTCCCGCTCGGTTCGGCAAACGGCGCGCGCTTGCGATCTCCTTGGCATTCCACATAGTAGCGTTCGCTCTGTTATGCGTGCTCTACTGGACGGCCATGACGGGTCCGCTCGCCGCACTGATGTTGCTCGCTATCGGAGCACTCCTCGGGCTCGAGCACCGTCAGGCTGAAAATGTCGAGCTCGCTTTTTTCAAAGTGAACGCCGTGCTGGGATTCGTCGTGCTGGGATTCGTCGCCGCAGGAGTGTTTGCATGAGGGTGATGGTCGGCTTAACGGGCTAATTCGGCGCTATTTACGGTGTGAAGTTTCTCGAGCGATGCCCGGGCGACAAGTTCCTGGTGGTATCGAAATGGGGCGAGAAGGTGCTCGGGCTCGAGCTCGGTATGAGCCTCGACGGTTTGAAGCCGCACGTCAAAGCAGTGTTTCGTGACGACGACTTGGCGGCCCCGTTCTCGTCGGGCTCCAACCGCCACGATGCGCTTGTGCTCATGCCTTGCAGTATTTCGACTCTGGGCAAGATCGCGAGCGGCATCGCGGACACGCTGATCACTTCGAGCAGCACAAGTGGCGCTCAAAGAGCGGATGCCTCTCATCGTGGGCATCCGTGAGACACCCTTGTCATCCATCGCCCTCGAAAACGCGTTGAAGCTCTCACGGGAGGGAGCTGTGATCATGCCGATCTCGCCTCCCTGGTACAAAAACCCTGAGTCGATGGACGACATCGTCAACGGGTTCGTGGACTATTTCTAGCTAGGTGCTCTCGATCCTCGGTGTCGAAGTCGAAGGAGGGTGGCGCACCAGCGAGCTCGCATAGTTCGGAGTGGAAGCTTCGGCGCTTTTTGACAATAATCCACTCGTGAGCACGACAACACTCGAAGACATCACCTTCCAGGATCCTGTCCTCGTTCCAATTTGGGAGAAAGTGCGCTCCGGAGTCCGGCTCGGGCGCGAGGATGGGCTGTCGGTCTTGAACACATGGGACATCACCGCGCTTGGCAAGATGGCCGATTACGTCAAACGCGCCAAGACCGCCGACATCGTCTATTTCGTGATGAACCGACAGATCAACCCGACGAACCTGTGTGTCCTGGACTGCACCTTTTGCGACTTTGCCGCAAAACCTGGTGACGACCACGCTTACGAATTGTCCATGGACGAGATCTTGGACAAGCTGAGCAACGAGTTGTCTGAGGTCCACATCGTCGGCGGGCTCCACCCGAAGTGGAAGTTCGAGGACTATCTCAATATCGTCGCGCGGATCCACCAAGCGTTCCCCTCGATCCAGATCAAGGCCTGGACCGCGGTCGAGATCGATTGGTTCGCTCGCATCGGCCGGATGTCGGTTCGAGAAGTCCTCGAAAAACTTCGCGAAGCGGGGCTTCAATCTCTACCGGGAGGAGGCGCGGAGGTTTTCTCCGAGCGGGTCCAGGAGGCCACGTTCAAACACAAGATGGGTGCCGATCGATGGTTTGAGATCCACCGCATCGCCCACGAGATGGGCTTTCCCTCGAACGCAACGCTCCTCTACGGGCACATCGAGACGTACGAAGAGCGCGTCGCGCACATGTTGCGGTTGCGCGAGGCCCAAGACGAAACGCCGGGCTTTCTCTCGTTCATCCCACTCGCGCTCCAACCCGGAAACACGGGGCTCGTCGAGCGGCAAGCTTCCTCCATCGAGGACTTGCGGACGGTGGCGTGCGCACGGCTTCTGCTCGACAACTTCGACCACATCAAGTCTTACTGGGTGATGCTCGGCGAAGAAACCGCTTCGATCGCGCTGAACTTCGGCGCCAGTGACCTGGACGGCACGATCGGCGAAGAGCGCATCGCGCACTACGCCCAGGCGCAAAGCGCCGTGGGACTCGCTCGGGACAAGCTCATCGACATGATCCGAGAATCCGGCAAAGTCCCCGCGGAGCGCGACGCTTTGTATAACGTTGTGCGCGTCTACAACTAGACACCTCCGTGCGACTCCTCATCGGCCAGATCTCCTATCTCAACAGCCAGCCGTTTTATCCACTTCTCTGCGAGCACCGCCTCATCCCGACGCCGCCGAGCGAGCTCGGAAAGATGGCAGACAAGGGTGAGATCGATGCCGGAATTCTGGCGACCGCCGACTTTCTGCTGCACGAGAGCCGCTATGAGCCCGTGGCGGGTCTTGGTATCGCGAACAGCGCGGAAGTCAGAAGCATCTTGTTCCTCAGCAAAAGGCCGATGTCGGAGCTCGACGGCGCACAGATCGGTATTACCGAAGACACCTCGACGTCCGTGCGTCTTTTGCGCATTCTTCTGGAGGTTCGCGACGGCAACAAACCGCGGGAGTACGTTCGTGGACTGCGTGACGACGGCGACGCATTCCTCGTGATCGGAAACGAGGCGCTGTGGCGCAACCAAACGCCGACTCCCGAGTTCCCCTACCGTTACGACCTGGCCACCGAGTGGTGGAACTGGACCGGTTTGCCGTTCGTGTTCGCTTTGTGGACCGCACGTCGCTCACTCCCCGACAACGTCAAAAGAGATTTCGCCGATCTTCTCGAGCGCTCGTTTCAAGTCGGCATGTCTCAGATTGACGATTTCGCTGCGCAGTTTGCGGGGGAGCTCGGCGCGCGCGAAGTGCTCGCGTCCTACCTGCGCAATTTTCATTATCGCCTTGGCCCGGAGGAGATGAAGGGCTTGGAAGAGTTTCGACGCTTGAGCAACGCGAACGGCTTCCTGGAGCCGATCTAAAATGACCGTGAAGCTGGACTCTGTCCGCGAGAAGCTCCGCTCCCAACAACGGCTCACCACCGAAGAAGGCCTCTTCCTGTTGCGGGATGCGCCGCTTCTCGACCTCGGCCAACTCGCGATGGAAGAGCGCCGCCGACGGCATCCCGCCTCGGTCGTCACCTTCGTGGTCGATACCAATCCGAACTATACGAACGTCTGCAACGTCGACTGCACTTTCTGCGCGTTTTACCGGAGCCCCGGGGACAAGGAAGCGTACACCCACTCGGTTGAGGAAATGCTCGAGCGCATCGGCCGCTCCGCGGCAAAAGGCGTGACGACGGTGTTGATGCAAGGCGGTGTCAACCCCGAGCTCCCGTTCGACTACTACTTAGACCTCGTGCGCGGCGTGCGTGAGCGCTACCCGGACGTCACGCCGCACTTTTGGTCAGCCGCCGAGATCGAAGGGATGGCTGCGGTCTCGGGTCTGACCCTCCAAGAGGTTCTCGTTCAGCTCAAAGACGCCGGCCAGACGACCCTGCCCGGGGGCGGCGCCGAAATCCTGTCGGAGAGTGTCCGGAAGAAGATTTCGCACAAGAAAGGCGTGACCCACAGCTGGCTCGAGGTCCACCGCGAAGCACACGCAATTGGCCTACGTTCCACCGCCACCATGATGTACGGGCACGTCGAGACCCCCGAAGACGTCGTCGAGCACTTCGAGGCCATCCGAGCACTGCAGGACGAACACGGCGGCTTCACCGCATTCGTGCCCTGGAGTTTCAAGCCGGGGAATACGCCACTCGTTAAGAAGATCCCGCGCCATGCGGGCCCCAACCAATACCTTCGAATGCTCGCTGCTTCCAGGCTGTACCTCGACAACTTCGACCACATCCAAGCGTCGTGGTTCTCGGAGGGTAAGAAGACAGGGCAAGTGGCTTTGCACTGGGGCGCCGACGACTTCGGAGGCACGTTATTCGAAGAAAACGTCCACGCCGCGACCGGCTTCATCAATCAGACGTCGACGGAAGAACTGAAGATCATCATTCGGGAAGCAGGCTTCACCCCTGCGCAGCGCACGACGCTCTACGAGATTCTAAAAGTCTTTTGATCTTGCCGCCAAAGCTCCACAGCACGGACCGACAGATCGTCAACAGCAAGGGGATTGTGGGGATGGACGCGATCCAATGTTTGGAGATGATGGGGATTTAGAACAAGTTCTATCCCCATATCCCCTCCTATCCCCGTCTCTCCTTGCCTTTTACAACTTTGCGTCGTTCAAAGAAGTCTCATTCTGCGCCGAGCGGTCTCGCCAGCAGGTCCTCCACGGCTTGTTCCGCGGTGATTTCGCCAGTCAGGAGTCGCTCCATATGGAGCGCGATGGGCATGTCGACGCCGTGGCGACGGGCGAGGGCGGCGGCGGCGTGAGTCGTGCCCACACCTTCGGCAACCTGTTGCATCGAGCCGAGGATGTCGTCGATGCGCTCCCCTTCACCTAGCGCGACACCTACCGTGCGATTTCTCGAAAGCTCTCCCGTACAAGTGAGCACCAGGTCACCGACCCCGGCGAGACCGGACAGCGTCGAGCGCTTTCCGCCCATGGCTTCGGCGAGACGCTCAATCTCTTTGAGTCCCCTCGCCATGAGCGCCGCTTTCGGATTGTGTCCAAAGCCGAGCCCCGCGGCCACGCCGACGGCGAGCGCAATCACGTTCTTCAGCGCGCCGCCGAGCTCCACGCCGACGACATCGTCTTGGGTGTAAACGCGAAACGCCCTCGTTGCCAGTCGGCTCTGCACCGCCGTCGCCGACGTTTCGGCGACGCTTGCTGCAACCAACGCCGTGGGCTCGCCACGGGAAACTTCCTTGGCGAAGGTTGGGCCTGAGATGACCGTAAGATCCGGATTGAACGAGAGCACATCGCCAACAACCGCGCTCATCGTAAGAAGACTCCTCTCTTCGATGCCCTTGGTTGCGCTCACAAACCGCTGGCCGCGATCGACGTATGAAGCGAAGCCGGCGACGACGGAGCGTAAATGCTGCGACGGGACCGCGAGCACAATGAGCTCGGTTCCGTCAACCGCAGCCGCAAGCTCAGCCGTCGCTACGAGCGAGTCGGGCAAGGGCGCACCCGGCAGGAAAGTGTCGTTGACATGGTGACTCTGAATCGACGCCGCCACTTCGGGTTCACGGCACCACAGGGTAACCACCTCACCTTTTTCGGAGAGAAGCTTCGCGATCGCCGTACCCCAGGCTCCCGCGCCCACGACGGCAACGCTCACGCGGTTATTTACCCTGTTTGAGCGTCTGGTACAGGAAGTACGCGAACCCGCCCCAGATACCACCCAAGACCGTCACCATGGTGATGATTCCGCTCGGCTCCATGCCCAGATTGTATCGCGAACGCTCGGCTCGATCCGTTCCGACAACTACCGAGCTCCCGCTTCTTCATCAGTTGTGAGACACTGGTTCGGCGTGCAGCCCGGACCCTGGTTTCAAACCAACCACGAAGTGGACCTGGCTCACGGATGCGATGATCTAGTGGCCTGATTTAGCGATGATCGTCACCCTGGTGGTCGGACTCGTCCTGGTCCTGGCTTTGTCGGCGTTTTTCTCGGGCTCCGAGACCGCGCTCATGTCGCTCGACCGCTATCGCTTCCAGGGCCCCGAACGCGCGAGTGCGAAAGCCGATCTCGTCCTCGACGTCGTCGCCCACCCGGAAAAAGTCCTCGCGACGATCCTGACGGGAAATGTCTTCGTCAACACCGCGGCCGGGGCGCTGCTCACTTATGCCGTCACGATCTTGTTTGCGTCCGAGGATCACCGAGCACGGACCATTTCCGTGGCGACGATCGTACTCACGGCACTGATTCTCGTTTTCGGCGAGATGGTTCCGAAAAGCCTTGCGGCTCGCCATCCCGAGGAGTGGTCGTTGTTCGTCATCCGGCCGGTCGCGGCACTCATCAAGGCGGGAGCTCCCATCGTTTGGGTTCTCACCCGGATGTCGAACGGATTTCTATCCCTTCTCGGCGTGAGCACGGGTGCTCTCAGCTCTGCCGTCACTCTCGAAGAGATCAAAGGCATTCTCTACGCGGGCGGCGTGCCGGAAGAAGAGCGCGGAGGCCGTCGCCAAATGCTACGGCGCGTGATCGAGCTCGGCGAGAAGCGCGTGGCCGCGATCATGGTGCCCCGAACGGAGATCGTCGCGATCGAAAAAGACACCCCGCTCGAAGACATCGTGCGGTTGATCCAGAACAAGCGATTCTCGCGCATGCCCGTCTACGACGACAAACTCGATAACGTCGTTGGACTCCTATTCGCCAAAGACGTTCTCACCTATTGGGGGGCACGCATCCCCTTCCGCCTGGACCAGGTCCTCCGGAAGACCTATTTCATCCCCGACTCAGCGAAGGTCGAGCAAGCGCTCGAACAACTCCAACACCAGCGAACTCATTTGGCACTCGTCGTTGACGAGCACGGCGGTATCGAGGGCCTCGTCACGCTCGAAGATCTTCTGGAAGAGATCGTGGGAGAGCTTCTCGACGAGAAGGACGAGCAAGAGTCGCAGGTGGTCGAGCTTCCGGACGGAAGTCTACTCCTCGACGGAGTCCTCTCGGTCAAGGATGCGAACGAACGGCTAGACCTGGAGATTCCCGAACAAGCCGACTACCACACGCTCGCTGGTTACATGCTCGACCGCTTGGGCCATATCCCAGTGGCGGGCGAAGAGCTGAACACGCCCGGCGCCGTGCTGTCCATCGATAAGGTCACCGGCAACCGCGTCGTTCGCGTCAAAGCCCGAAAAACCCGCTAGGCTAGCGCCTTGCGTCGTCCGAAGCCAACCAGGCTACGTCAGAGTGGCGGATGCTAGTGGGCTGTATGCCGACTAATCGTCATCGCCGAAGAAAAACAGCATCGCACAATCCTTGGTGCAAAACGCGCGCCCGTTGCGATCATGCTCGCAGTCTTCGCAGTAGCGCCGAAAGCACATGACACATTTCTTCAGATCGCGCTCGTCCTCGCTGATGCCACAATGGCAACATTTAGTTGCGTCCATGGTCTCGGCCCTCCCCACGGGTATCGAGTTCTAAGCGTTCTTGACAGAAGGGTCTAACCCTTCTATTATAATGCACTTAGAAGGAAATTCCAACAGCGGCCAAACGCCGACCTTCCATTTCGACGAAATGCTGACGACAACGATTTTGCGGACGATTCTGCGCTTCTCGATGGTGCGTCGCGGCGACCGTGTGCTCGTGGGCCTCTCCGGCGGAGCGGACTCCGTCGCGCTCACGCACGCGCTCTTTGCGCTGCGAACAGAGCTCGAGATCCATCTGGTCATCGCTCACCTCAACCACGGGCTGCGAGATGACGCGGCCGCGGATGAAGGTTTCTGCCGTGAGCTCGCGGGAAAGCTCGGCGTCGCTTTCGTCGTCGGGAGGACCGATGTCACCCAGAAAGCGACGTCCGAAAAGCGATCCATTGAAGACGCCGGACGGGCAGCTCGCTACGCGTTTTTTGCGGCGCAGGCGGAGCGTCACCAGTGCCACCGCATCGCCACGGGGCACACGATGGACGATCAGGCCGAAACGCTTCTGATGCGGCTCACGCGCGGCTCCGGCACGCGTGGGCTCGCGTCAGTGTATCCGGTGATGACGCCCGGGGCTCGAAGTCCGGAGTTGTGCACCACGATCGCCACCATCCGACCGTTGATCGACGTTCGCCGCCACGAGATCGAGGCCTTTGTCGCCGAGCAAGGACTCTCGTATCGGGAAGACCCGAGCAACCGCGACCGACGATTCACCCGGAATCGCCTGCGACACGACGTTCTCCCCCGCCTGGTGAAAGAGCTCAATCCCCGCCTGGTGGCGACGCTGGCACGAACTGCCGAGATTCTGCGAGACGACGAAGACTTCATGGACAAGCGCGCACTCGAAGCGTTCGACCGCGCCGCGACCCGGAGCTCCGCCGAAATCCGGCTTTCGATCTCGGCGCTTGCGGACTCTCACCCAGCCCTTCGCCGTCGCGTGGCGCGCCTCGCGGTTGAGCACATTCGCGGAGATACCCGAGATCTCTCCATGCAACACGTTCGCGATCTGCTCGGGTTGCTCGAGCCCGGCAAAAGCGGGCGCGAAGTGCACCTTCCCGGGGTTGTTGTGGAGCGATCGTTCGACGAACTGCTGTTGTTCCCGAAATCGGCTCGCCGCGGGCACGATCCCTCCGATACCGGCTATAATAGCTTTGAGTACCGTTTAGCAATTCCTGCAGAGCTTCCGATCCGGGAGTGTCGGGGGTTGCTGACGGCGCATCTCGTGGAGTCGATTCGGGTTTCAGATCAACCGGGCGCGGCCGCCGGAAACGCGGTCGATGTCGGAGTCGAGGACGGAATTGCGGAGCTTCATGTCAGAAGCCCCAGGCCGTCGGATCGATTCAGGCCGCTCGGAGCGCCGGGGTCGAAGCCACTCGTGCGGTATCTTATGGAACGGAAAGTCGCGAAAAGAAAACGACGTCATGTACCGCTGGTAGTGCGGGTCGATGACGAAATTCTCTGGGTAGCTGGGCACTCCGTATCCGAAACAGCGCGGCTCGGACCCGGACGTCGTCGCCTTCACCTCGAATGGATGGGTCAATGAGCAACGGGCACGGGCTATCGATTGTCTACAGTCGCGATGCGATAGCGCGCCGGGTGCAGGATTTGGGGACCCAGATCACAGCCGATTTTTCCGAAGGCAATATCGCCTGTGTCGGCGTTCTCCCGAATTCGATGGTGTTCATGGCTGACCTGATTCGCGTTATCGACTGCTCCCTCACCTGCGATTTCCTCAAGGTGGGAACGGAAGATTCGAAACGGGTGGATGTAGCTTTCGGACAACCGAACGATTTCAGTGCTCGTGACGTACTACTCATACAGGGCGTCGTGGATACAGGAATAACATTGAGCTTCATCGCTGGCCATATCGAGGAGACGTGGAAGCCGCGCACCCTCAAAGTGGCAGCGTTGATCAACCGCGAGAACCACCGTAAGGTGGATTGCCCAGTGGACTACGCGTGTTTCGAGCTCTCAAAAGAGGGCTTCGTAGCGGGTTATGGTCTGGGGATTCACGAACAACATCGCGGGGCGCCGTTTCTCGGCCTCGCCGAGGCACCATGATATGACGCGATGGAATTTCTCTAGAACCGGAGGCGACTCTTGAACTCCACCATGAAGAACTTGATGTTCTGGATGGTTGCGGCACTTGTGATCTTCTTATTCTGGAGTGTTTCGTCGCGCATTCAGAAAAACGAACGCCAGCTCAGCTTCAGCGATTTCATGGCGCAGCTCGACCGCGGGCATGTCGCGAAAGTCGTCATCACCGGCACCGGAGCCGGAAGCCAGATTGTCGGCGAGTTCAAAAACGGGCAGTCGATCCGCACCTATGCACCGCCCATGGACAATCTCGTCAACGTGATGCTCGAAAAGGGTGTGGAGGTTACGGCTCGCGACGCCAATAGCTCGTCGTGGCTGAGTCACATCATCAGCTGGACACCCATCGTCATCATGATCGCGTTTCTCATCTTTTTTATGCGGCAGATGCAAGGATCGGGCAATCGAGCTCTGTCTTTTGGCAAGAGCAAAGCCAAGCTCAGCTCCAGTCAGCAAAAGAAAGTTACGTTCAAAGACGTCGCAGGCGTCGACGAAGCCAAGGAAGAGCTCCGAGAAATCATCGACTTTCTGCGCGAGCCACAGAAATTCCAAAAGCTCGGTGGCCGAATCCCGAAGGGCGTTTTGTTGATGGGGCCTCCGGGCACGGGTAAAACGCTCCTCGCGCGCGCAATTTCTGGCGAAGCCAACGTCCCGTTTTTCTCGATCAGCGGTTCCGATTTCGTCGAGATGTTCGTCGGGGTCGGAGCGAGTCGCGTTCGCGATCTCTTCGAGCAAGGGAAAAAGAACGCGCCCTGCATCATCTTCATCGACGAGATCGACGCCGTCGGCCGCCACCGCGGTGCTGGTCTCGGAGGTGGACACGACGAGCGCGAACAGACGCTCAACCAGCTTCTCGTCGAGATGGACGGATTCGAGTCGAACGAAGGTGTCATTCTCATCGCTGCAACCAACCGGCCTGACGTCCTCGATCCAGCATTGTTACGTCCTGGTCGCTTCGATCGACGTGTCGTCGTCTCGCTTCCCGACGTTGCCGGTCGCGAAGGTATCCTCAAGGTCCACACCAGCCGCATTCCTCTCGCGAACGACGTCGACTTGATGATCCTCGGTCGCGGCACGCCCGGTTTTTCCGGTGCCGACCTTGCCAACCTCGTGAACGAAGCTGCGTTGAACGCCGCCCGCCGAGGTCAGAAAGTCGTCAAGATGGACGACTTCGAAGAGGCCAAGGACAAAGTACTGATGGGCGCCGAGCGTCGGTCGATGATCATGAGCGACGAAGAGAAGCGCTCCACCGCTATTCACGAAGCGGGGCACGCACTCGTCGCTGCGTTTCTCGAGGATTCAGACCCGATTCACAAGGTGACGATCATCCCGCGCGGCATGGCGTTGGGTGTCACCATGCTGCTGCCCGAGACCGATCGACTGAGCCACGATAAGAAATACGTGGAGGCCAGGATCGCCGTAGCGATGGGCGGCCGGCTAGCCGAAGAGCTAGTTCTCGACCAGCTCACGACTGGAGCCCACGACGATCTCGAAAAAGCGACGGAGTTAGCGCGCAAGATGGTTTGCGAGTGGGGCATGAGCGAGAAGATGGGACCGCTCACATTTGGTCGCAAGGAAGAGCAAGTGTTTCTCGGCCGGGACATCGCGCGCCATCAGGACTACAGTGAAGACACTGCGGTCCGGATCGATCAAGAGGTCAAGCGCATCGTCAGCCAAGGCTACGAGCGCGCCAAGGCGCTGCTGACGGACAATCGTGAAATCCTCGCGAACGTGGCTGAGGCACTCCTCGAGCGAGAAGTTCTCGACGCCGAGGACGTCAAGATGATCATAGACGGACTTCCTCTCAAGGAGCGCGAGTCGAAATCAGACGAAATGGTACGGGACGAGACCGACGCGAAAGAAACGGAGAAAGAGCGTACGTCACCTCTGACCCCGCCCATTCTGCAGAATCCAGGTAGCGTCCCTCAAAGTTAGCCGGGACGCAGTTTCAGTCGAGCTCGCCGAAGCCTCGCCGAAGCCGGGGAGTTGTGGCGAACGCGGCGATTCATCTCGCCGAAGCGTGGCGATTCATCTCGCCGAAGCCTTGGCGGAAGGCGGAAGGCGGAAGGTTCTAGGGTTACGGTGCGCTCTCACATTTTTAAGGCTCGCGACAAAAAGCTCGTCCTCGGAGAGCGGAGCGCGCTCATGGGCGTCGTGAACGTCACTCCGGATTCCTTCTACGAGGGGAGTCGCTATCCCGAAGTTTCCCAGGCGATCGATGCCGCGCTTGCACTGATCGAAGCCGGCGCCGATATCGTCGACATCGGCGGCGAGTCGACCCGGCCCGGCAGTGATGAGGTTCGAGCTCCGGAGGAGCTCGAACGAGTGATGCCCGTACTCGAGACCTTGCGCAAGCAGACCGACGTGATGATCTCCATCGACACCCGCAAGGCGTTGGTTGCTGAGACAGTCCTCGCAGCTGGGGCAGATGTCATCAATGACGTATCGGCGCTCGACGACGGCATGGTCGACGTCGTCGCGCGTGCGGGCGCCGGGATCGCGCTCATGCACATACAAGGCTCCCCCGAAACCATGCAGCAATCGCCCGCGTACCGCGACGTCGTTGGCGAAGTTAAGGCATTTCTGCAAGAAGCCGTCACCCGCGCCGAAGCCGGAGGTGTTTCGAACGAATCGATTCTCGTCGACCCGGGGATCGGGTTCGGCAAAACGCTCACACATAATCTGGAACTTTTGGCCAACCTGGCGGAGCTTTCCGATCTCGGCAAGCCGATCCTCGTGGGAACGTCCCGCAAGAGCTTCATCGGGAGATTACTCGAGGATTCTTCTAAGAACCGCGTTTTCGGAACGGCCGGCAGCGTGGCGGCAGCGATCGTAAACGGCGCGACCGTCGTGCGAGTGCACGACGTTGCCGAAATGGCCGACGTCGCGCGCGTCGCCGACGCCGTTCGCGCAGCATCCCGCACGCGCGAAGAAATCCTGCAATGAACGACGTGCTCGATTTCTTCCAAGGCGTTTCACGGGACATTTCGTTCGTCGCCGTAATCGACATCTTGCTGGTGAGCTTCCTGTTCTACAAGCTCTTCCAGCTCATTCGCGGCGGACGCGCGTTCCAAATGGTCGTGGGAACGCTTCTGTTGGTGCTCTTGTTTTTCGCGTCGCAGTGGGCACAGCTAACGACTCTGAACTGGTTGCTGCGCAATACCCTCGCCTATATCGGTTTCGCCGTGATCGTTTTGTACCAGCAGGAGCTCAGAAGAGGGCTCGCGAATCTGGGGCGGGCGCCGCTGTTCCGCTTCCTCAACCCCGCGCGCCGTAAAGGCACGCTCGACGAGATCGCGTTCTCGGTACTCACCCTCGCTGGTCGCCACATGGGTGCCATCCTGGTTCTCGAAAGGGACATCGGCCTTCGGAGTTATATCGAGGGTGGCATTCGCCTCGACGCCGTCGTCACCTATGATCTTCTTCTTTCCATCTTTAATCCCAAGTCCCCACTTCACGACGGCGCTGTCATTGTTCAAGGCGATCGTGTCGCCGCCGCGGCCTGCTTTCTCCCCATCTCCATCAACCCGCAGCTATCGAGGGAGCTCGGTACGCGGCATCGTGCAGCTATTGGTATCACTGAAGACACGGACGCGGTGGCTATCGTCGTCTCGGAGGAGACCGGACTCGTGAGCTTCATGGAAGACGGCGCGATCCTTTCCGGACTCGACAGCGAACAGCTGCGCACGAAACTGCGCGAGGCGCTCGGTCAAGATGACAAAGCGACTCGCACGATCCACGCTGCCTCGAAGGATGGGTCGGCGAGAGCGACCGAAAGGCCGATCTAGTGAGAGATTGGTTGACAGCAAATCTCTGGCTCAAAAGCCTGTCCCTGCTGATCGGGGTCACGCTGTGGTATGCGGTGGCGCGCGAGCAAGGCGCCGAGTTCGCATTCTCGATCCCATTGGAGCTCCGAGACGTACCCGACGGGCTCGAAGTCGTCGAGGAGTCAGTCCAGCAAGTCGATGTGCGACTACGCGGGCCGTCCGAAATACTTCGCGGCCTCACGCCGCAGGACCTCAGCGTCGGCATCGATCTCTCCGGCGCCGAGCCGGGCGAGCGCGTGGCCTATTTGACGCCCAGCGATGTCGCAGTTCCCTTCGGCGCACGCGTCATCCGAGTCACCCCAGCCAACGTCCAGATCGCGCTCGATCGTACTCTCGAGCGCACCGTCAACGTCATCCCACGGGTTTCAGGGTCGCCTGCCGAGGGGTTCGAGCTCGCCGGGATCACGTTGTCGCTAGTGTCGGTCGTCGTCGTGGGCCCCGCATCCCAGATCGGAAGTCTCGAGGAGGTCACTACTGAGCCCGTTTCTGCCGAAGGCTTGCGTCAACCATTCTCTCGCACGGTTCGCCTGGAGCTCGACCCTCTCGTGCGACTGCGAGGCGATACGAGCGTCGAGCTTACCCTCGACGTGCGTGAGGTTCGCCTGCGCAAAGAACTCTCCGGCGTCGTCGTCAAGTCCCAGCCCCAGCGAGTGAACGCCGCCATGGATCCGGACACGATCCGAGTGCTCGTCGAAGGGCCCAAGAGCCTCGTCGAGCAGCTCACCGCGGAAGAGATCGAGGCGGAAGTTCAGCTGGAGGGGCTCTTGCCCGGAAGCCACCGCGTGGTCCCCGTCGTACGGATCGTCGGCCGGCACGAGCTCGCTGGGTTTCATGTGATTTCCGTGAACCCCGAACATATTCAGGTCGAGCTCCGCTAGAGCGCCAGGACGTCGCTGCGTGGCAAAGCTCTTTGGAACCGACGGCATCCGCGGCGAAGCCTACGCGCCACCGCTCGACCGCCCAACCGTCGTCCGCGTGGGACAGGCATTAGCTAAACAGCTCCCCGCGGAAGCGCCGCAAATTCTCATCGGGCGCGATACCCGGGCGAGCGGACCGGATATCGAGTCGTGGCTGACGATCGGCATTCATTCCGTCGGCGGCCTTCCCACGTCCGCCGGCGTCGCGCCGACGCCGGCGATCGCCTTTTTGACGAGGCAGAAAACCTTCGATGCCGGCGTCGTCATCTCAGCATCGCACAACCCCTATCAAGACAACGGAATCAAGATCTTTTCGGCGGATGGCGTGAAATCGAGCGAAGCGCTCGAGAAGGCGATCGAGACGGCCGTCGATTCACACGCCCACGTACCGGAAGCCGAGAGCACGCCAACGCCAAGCCTTGATCTCGAAAGCCTCTACTCCGCTCACGTTGAGGCGAGTCTCGGCGACGGGGTACGTTTGCCCAAGCTCAAGATCGCGCTCGACTGCGCGAACGGCGCGGGTTATCGCGTAGGGCCGAAACTTCTCATGTCCGTAGGACTCGACGTGTTGTCACTGTACGACGAGCCCAACGGCGAGAACATCAATCGAGACTGCGGCTCGACCGCGATGGAGCGCTTGACCTCGGTCGTCGTCGACAACGGTTGCGATCTGGGCGCTGCGCTCGATGGTGACGGCGATCGAGTCCTGCTCGTCGACTCGAAAGGCAGGCTCGTCGACGGCGACGCTGTTTTGTTGCTGTGTGCTCGGCGGCTCAAAAAAGAAGGGCGTTTGACGGACGACACAGTCGTTGCCACCGTCATGAGCAACATGGCGCTCGAGGTTGCTCTCGCCGACGATGGGATTCAGCTTATCCGTACCCAGGTCGGTGACAAGTTCGTCGCTCACGAAATGAAGCAACGTCATGTCGTCGTTGGCGGCGAGCAATCGGGGCATATCATCTTTTCCGACTACGCTTCGACCGGCGACGGGTTGTTGACGTTGATGCAAGTGCTGCGCGTGCTCGCTCTAGAAGAGCGTAGTTTCGACGATTTGTCCCGCTTAGAGCCTTTTCCTCAGGTTCTCGTGAATGTCCGCGTTAGCTCTCAACCTGACGTCGACCAGGTTCCAGAGATCGCACGCGCCATAGAGGTCGCCGAAAAACAGCTTGCAGGACGCGGGCGCATACTCATACGCTACTCAGGAACGGAGCCACTACTTCGAATCATGATGGAAGGCCCTGAGAAAGCGGAAATCGCTTCCCTCACACAAAGTATACGCACCGCCGTCGAGGAATCGATCGGGGCCGCGAATGACGGAACCCCGGTTGTTGAACCGAAACAATCGAAGCCCAATGATTGAACCCAAATGATTGAACTTGGAGTCACCTTGGACACCGTCGCGCTTCTCCGTGAGACGCGCAAAACGAAGAGCCCGGACCCGGTCTTCGCCGCATTCCTCGTGGAGCAGGCAGGAGCCCACACGGTGAACGTCCAGTTACGAGGCGATCGAGCCCATATCCAGGAGCGTGACGTCGAACAGCTGCGGGCAACCGTGACGGGTGAGCTCAACCTCGTGATCACGCCTCGCCAGGAGATGGCTCGACTCGCTTTGACCACGAAGCCCGAGCGCGTCACCTTCATCCCGGAGCGCCTGGAAACCGCGGGCGGCGGCGGCCTCGACGTCATGCTGAACAGCACTCAGCTCAAGGAACGTGTCCGTGAAATGCGGGAAAGCACAATTCTTCCAGCGATTTATTTGGACCCCTCGATCGAGCAGGTGAAGGCCGCCCATCAGGTGGGGGCGCTGGGCGTCGAGCTTTCGACGGAGGCCTACGTGACCGCCAGCGCAGCCGTTGCAATGGCGAGAGACAAAGAGGCTGTCAGTCGTGAGCTCCAGCGCCTGTCCGATTGTACGCGGCTCGGCGCCAAGCTAGGCCTGCACGTCGGCCTCAGCCACGGCCTCACCCTGCGCAACGCGCCTCCGCTGCTCAGCCTCGGAGGATTGGCCCGGGTCAACGTCGGCCACAGCCTGGTCTCCCGAGCCGTCATGATCGGGCTCGAACGCGCCGCTTCGGAATGGATAGACCTGCTTTCTCGCCCAGCGGACACAGGGCATTGACGGAGTCCATGTTTGTTTGTTACTTTCAGTTTATCGAGGAAACACTCTAGAAGCAGTCCTTTAGAGGGAGGCAAGACGCCGGTGAGCCGGAAGTCGAAACACAAAGTCAGGGATCCGAAAGATCTCGACACCGCGAAAGACACGGAGGGCTTCGAGAAGTCCACCGTGCGCGAGTACTTCGAGTCGATCTGCGTGGCCGTCATCCTCGCGCTTTTTATCAGGACGTTCGTCTTCCAAGCGTTCAAGATCCCGACAGGATCGATGGAGGAGAACCTGCTCATCGGGGATCATCTGATTGTAAACAAGATGCTTTACTCCCCGTCGAGCACGCTCGAGGACGCCACAGCTCCGCTCCGAGATGTCCGACGCCTGGATGTCGTTGTGTTCAAGTTTCCTGACGATCCGAAACGGGATTTCATCAAGCGCGTGATCGGACTTCCGGGCGAGCGGATTCGCATCGAGAACAAAAAGGTCTACGTCGACGACGTGCCGCTCGACGAGCCGTACGTCTTCTTTCAAGATACCGGTGGCGGCGGCATGGGGTTCAGCTCAGACTCGATGCGCGACAGCATGTCGGAGCTCATCGTGCCCGATGGTCACTACTTCGTGATGGGCGACAATCGAGACAACAGCCACGACAGCCGGTACTGGGGTACGCTCGACGGCGATTTGCTGAAAGGCCGCGCTCTCATCATCTATTGGTCTTATGAGTCCGGCCGAGAGGCTTACACGAAGCAGGGCTGGGACTACTGGCAGGAAAAGCTTTCGTTGTTCCCTTACCCGCGTCGCGCACGAAGCGGTCCCAATCAGGGAGAGCTGGAGTGGGGGTTCATTACCAACACCCGATGGGCTCGCTCCTTTCACCTCGTACGATAGGAACCGTCAGGAGGTATTGCGATGAAGAAATTCAGAAGCGAACGCGGTGGTGCCGGTGTTGGCTTGCTAATCGCGGTCGTCGTCTTTTTGTTCGTCGCGTACGAGGCCAAACAATTCGGGCCTCACGTCGTGGCCCAGTTTCAGTTCGAGGACGCGGTGGTCGAAATCGCGAAGTTCTCGCGTAACAAACCCGCCGCGACCGTTCAGGGGGAAGTGCTCGCCAAAGCGACAGAGCTCAGCCTTCCGGTTACCCGTGACATGATTAAGGTCAGCCGCCAGCCAACGAATACCCGCATCGAGGTGCGCTACGATCAGGAAGCGGCGTGGCTACCTGGCAAGCCGTACAAATGGACGGTTCAAGTGGAGACAGAGTCGGTATTGTTCTAGCTCCGCTGTCAACCACGCGTTAGCGGCATCGAGCCAACGCGTAACGAACTCCTGTCCCTAGGGTTCTGCTTTTCGCTTTAAGAACGAAAGCTTGTCTGACTGCGCGTCGCTTTCGCTCATGAGCTGGATCAGGTTTCTCAGGTTCGCGATCGCAGCAAGGATCGAGTTCAACACTTGACGCTTTTGCATCTTGAGCTCGATGATGTCTTTTTCGATCTCGTGGGCTCGCGACTGAGCGGCTTCGACGAGGCGGTCCGCGGCTAGCTCCGCTTCCTTCAAGAGCATCTGGGACTGCTTCTTTGCGTTGTCCTTGAGCTCCTCTGAAGTTCGCTGTGCGGCGACGAGGGTGTTTTTCAGAATCTCTTCGCGCTGGCGGTGCTCGGACAGCAGTAGATTCAGCCGGTGCACTTCTGCGGAGCGCTTCTCGTTGTCGGCGCGGAGCTGTTCCATTTCCTCCGAGACCTCGTTCAAGAACGACCGTACCTCGTCGGTATCGAGGCCGCGGAACGAACGCTGCTGGAATTCGTGTCTCTGGATGTCAAGGGGGGTTAGTTTCATCACAACTCCTAAGAATGACCGACGAGCCAGCTCGTCGATCCGACCCTCCCTCTCCCTCCGAATGGGGGGAGAGGGCCTGGGGTGAGGGGGATGTCCAGGAGAGCAAAGCTCACCCTCCCTCTCCCTCCGAATGGGGGGAGAGGGCCTGGGGTGAGGGGGATGTCCAGGAGAGCAAAGCTCGTCGGTCTATTCATCTGACTACCTGCTCCGTGCCTGAGGCTTTTGCGGCTCGCGGGCCAAACAACGCCGTCCCGACGCGAACGAGCGTCGCGCCTTCTTCAATGGCAACTTCGAAATCGTGGCTCATTCCCATGGACAGCTCGCTTCCCAAAAGGCCGCGCTGTTGACCTTCGCTCGAGAGCTCGCGCAGACGACGAAAGTAAGGGCGCACCTCCTCCGCATCGTCGAAAAAGGGTGGGAGCACCATTAGGCCATCAACGCTGAGATGGGAGCACTTGTCGAGCTGTTCGAGCGTCGGGAGGAGCTGGTCCTCCGGAAGGCCGTGTTTCGTTTCTTCACCGGCAAGGTCGACTTGGACGAGCACTGACTGTACTTTGTCCTGCTCCGCCGCAAGGCGGTCGATGCGTTGCCCGATTGCGGCGCTATCAACGCTATGAATGACGTCGATGATCTCCACCGCCTTTTTCGCTTTGTTCTTTTGCAGGTGACCCACGAGATGCCAGCGCACCGGCGCATCGAACGCAGGTTTCTTGGCCTCGGCCTCCTGGATCTTGTTCTCGCCCACATCCGTGGCACCGGCCTCAACGGCCTGGCTCATCTCCTCGACAGAGCGTGTCTTCGTCACCGCCACGAGTTTTACCGACGCCGTATCGCGCCCGGCTCGGTCCAGGGCTTGGTCCATGCGGTCACGAATCTCCTCGAAACGCGCTGGAATGTCCATGAGTTGTAGGCTCAGAGAATCAGAAGTCGTTATTGTAGCGCATTTTGGACGCCATGTGGGAATTACTCTACGCTTCGATCATTGAAGCTTACGAGCCGACGAGGCTGGCGAATAGGTCGCACTGTAGGTTGGGGCTTCCCAGACTCGAACACGGCGCAAAGACACACCGTCAGGAAGCTTCTTCGCCAGCTCTTCGAAGAAGAACCGCGCCATGTTCTCCGTGGTCGGGTTCAACTCGTCAAAGGGCGGCAAATCGTTCAGGTGTCGGTGATCGTACGGCGCGACGACCTCTTTCAGCCGCTCCTCGAGCTCCAGGAAATCCATGACATAGCCCGACACGGGAAGGGCGTCCGCATCGGTGGCCACAAACACCTCGACGCGAAAATTATGACCGTGGAGCGGCTCGAGAGGCGCTTTGTAGCCGCGCAGCTGGTGCGACGCGGAGAACATCGTCTCGATCGAAATCTCGTAGTTAGCTCTCGTCATCGAAAGACTCAGGAGAAGCTTCGGGGGAAACTTCGAAAAAACGCACGACATCTGCGCGATCGTGCGTCAATCGGAAGGGCGGCAAGCTCGACACAAATCGCTCCCCGTAGCCGCTCGTGGAGACGCGGCTGTCGAGGACGGCCACGACGCCGCGGTCGGTTCGTGACCGGATGAGGCGACCGAGACCTTGTTTGAGAGACAGGATTGCCATTGGAACCTGATAATCGGCGAACGCGTTGCCGCCGGTACTCGCGACCAAATCGATGCGTGCGGAAACCAGCGGATCGCCCGGTACCGCAAAGGGAAGCTTGTCGACGATGACCAACGAGAGTTGCTCGCCCATGACGTCGACGCCCTCCCAAAAACTCGATGTCGCCAAGAGCACCGCGCCAGGCGCGGCGCGAAAGTTGTCGAGGAGCTCCGCCCGCGGCGCCTCGCCCTGAACGAACAACGGAAACGGCAGATTTCCTTCTAGCGCCCGCCGCACCGCGTGCAGGTTGGCGAAACTCGTGAACAGCACGAAGGCGCGACCGCGGCTCGCCATCAACAGCGCTCGAATCTCAGCGACGGCGTTTTGCAAGAAGGCAGAGTCGCGGGGAGCGGGAAGATGCCGTGGCACGTAGAGCAAAGCTTGTTCTCGATAGTCGAACGGGGACGCCAAGAGCTGACACCGTTCGGTGCCGACGCCGAGACGGGCACTCATGTACTCGAACGATTCGTCCACGGCCAGCGTTGCACTCGTCATGACGACCGTGCGCTTCTTTGCCAAGAGCGTTTCTTGGATGAGAGGCGCGACGTGGATCGGTGACGATCGAAGCGCAACAGATCGCTCCCGACTTTCGCACCACGACACCGATTCTGGATCGGCAGCGTCGAGAATCGTCCGCAGATCGAGCTCAATCTCACCCGTGCGCCGAACGAGGGCGATGGTGAGCTCATCAGGATTTGGGATCCCGCCCAAATCGGCTCGCACTTTCGTGAGCTGTTTGAGAAGCGCCTCTCGATAACGCTCCTGGGGGGCTGTCGCCGCCCGAGGTCGTATTCGGTAACGCTCATCTTTCGCTCGGTACGTTTCGAAGAGCTCGTGGGCCACGCTTTTCAGCCGCCGAAGCTCGACGCGCGCCTCGGACAGATGCTTGCCGGTGGCACGGCTGTCCCAGGCAGCCTCGGTATCGCGGGCGAGCTCCTCGATTCGAACCGTACTGACGACGACCCCAAAATATTGCGTGGCCACACTCTCGAGCTGGTGCGCCTCGTCGAGCACAAGGTAGTCGTAGTCTGGGATGACCTCTCCGTAGGAGCCCTCGCGAACCATCAGATCGGCGAAGAGGAGATGATGGTTCACGATGATGATGTCGCTTTCGGCGGCGCGCTGGCGAAGCTTCGTGACGTAGCAACGATCGAACTCCGCACACTCCTTGCCAGTGCAATTCTCGCTCCGGGCGGAAATCCCCTTCCAAAAATCGAGACGGTCGGGCACCCCCGGAATCTCCGCGCGGTCACCGATCTTGGTCACGCCGGCCCACTGGCGGAGCGAATCGAGATGGCTCGCCTCTTCGAAGAAACGAAACGACGGCTGCATCGAGAATTGAGCGAAACGGGTCAGGCACAAATAGTTCCCACGCCCCTTCATGAGGCTCGCGGTGAATGGAACTTTCATCGCCTTGCGCAGCAGGGGAATGTCTTTGTAGAAGAGCTGCTCTTGGAGGTTCTTCGTTCCCGTCGAGATCACCACTCGCTGCCCAGAAAGAACCGCGGGCACCAGATAGGCGAGCGTTTTTCCCGTCCCGGTCCCCGCCTCCACGAGGAGCTCCCCCCCATCGCGAAAAGCGTCGGCGACCGCACCCGCCATCTGCTGCTGGGACCCACGAGACTCGTACCCCGGAAGGGCCGCCGCGAGAGGGCCGTTAACGCCCAAAAGACCGACGACGTGGTCTCGGTCCAGTTTTGCGAGGCCTCGCTCCCGCGGGGTGACACCGGGGGTTTCTATCATGTTCGCGGACAGTGCTCGACGCGCGGGGGCGCGAAATCCATCACTGTTTTGATCCCCCTCCGCACGCTCGGCTGCTTGTGCTCACAAGAAGGTGATCCGTCGAATACCATCCCATATTAAGACGAAATCAGAGGGCCGAATCCTCCCCCGAGCTCTCGATTGCCAGCAACGTGTCACGAGGCCGCCCCGCGACGCATCATGGGGACGCCGAAGACTCCGCCGTGCCACCCACCGTGTCTGGATACAGGGGGAAATCGGAGGAGAGCTCGCGAACGTCGCCAGCGACCCGGCCCAGCTCGTCTTCACTGTCACGAGCTCTGAGCGCCCGGGCAATCAAACGCCCAACGCGCTGCATTTCGGGTTCTTTCATACCGCGCGTCGTCAATGCGGCCGAACCGATGCGGATTCCACTCGCAACGAGAGGCGGCCTCTTGTCGAAGGGAATCACGTTTTTGTTGACAGTGATCTCGGCTTTTTCGAGCGCGGCCTCGCCCTCTTTGCCGGTAATCTCACTCGCGCCGACGTCGATGAGAAGCAGGTGGTTGTCGGTGCCACCCGAGACCAGCCGGAAGCCCTCCTCGAGCAGAACCTCTCCAAGAGTCTTCGCATTGAGAACAACCTGCCGGGCATAGTCTTTGAACGAGCTTTGGAGTGCCTCGCGCAGGCACACGGCCTTCGCCGCGATGACATGCACGAGTGGCCCGCCCTGAATCCCCGGAAACACCACCCGATTGAGATCCTTTTTGTACTCCTCGCGACACAAAACGAGGCCACCCCTCGGGCCCCGCAGCGTTTTGTGGGTCGTGGAGGTCACAAAGTCCGAGTGAGGTACCGGGCTCGGATGCTCGCCACCCGCCACGAGGCCCGCGATGTGCGCCATATCGGTCACCAGCTTGGCGGACACGGAATCGGCAATCTCTCGCATGCGTCCGAAGTCGATAACCCGCGGGTACGCACTCGCGCCCGCCATAAGGATCTTGGGTCGGTGCTCCTTCGCGAGCGACGCCATCGCGTCGTAGTCAATCTGCTCCGTGGCCTCGAGCACACCGTACGGCACGACCTGATAGAAGCGACCGGAGAAATTCAGAGGATGGCCATGCGTCAGGTGGCCGCCATGAGCCAGGTCCATCCCCATAAAAGTGTCGCCCGGCTCGAGAAGCGTCATGAAAACCGCCATATTCGCCTGGGTTCCGCTATGGGGCTGAACGTTCGCGTGCTCGGCGCCGAATAGCTCAGTGGCACGCGCGATCGCGAGTCGCTCGACGACGTCGACGAGCTGGCATCCGCCGTAGTACCGACGACCCGGGTAGCCCTCGGCGTACTTGTTGGTGAACACCGAGCCCGTCGCCTCGAGAACGGCCGGGCTCGTAAAATTTTCGGACGCAATGAGCTCGAGACCGTCGGACTGCCGTCTCAGCTCGGCCGAGACGGCTTCGCCAATCTCTGGGTCCACGTCGCGCAGCGATCCGCCAAAAGTCGTCAACATTTCGAGCCTATCTTAGCGGGACGTGGCATTGGGGTGCCACTATCACATATGCCTGAATTCGTGTAAACTAATAGTGTTTTCTCAGTCAAAGGACAATCTTCGCCTACGCCCGGAAGCCCTGGGAGTCGTTGAGCTTGGAAAAACAAAAAGACGAGGTCCCAGCGGACAATCCCGAAATGCCAGACCCCGCAAAGACGCGGCCTGAAGTGTCCGCAATCCCAGAGGAAGCCGAGATCATCGAGATCGTCGATGAGGGCGCTCCGCCGGAACTTCCCGAGCCCATCCTACCGCTCGAGCCGCCCCGACGCGTGGACTCTAGCTTTCCCAAGGAAGCGCTCGATCAGATTCGAACGCTCAAAGGCCAGCTCGAGCGCAAAGACAAACAAATCGAGCAAGTTATGGAGGCCTACCGTTCGAAGAAATCCGAAACGGAGAAACTTCGTGACCGTATCGAGAAGACCGAGCGCCGTCGGTTCGAGCAATCCAAAGGAGATTTCATCGCTCGATTCGTCGAGGTCCTCGACAACCTGGACCGGGCGATCGACTCCATCGAGCAAAGCTTCGACGCGGATTCCGTTCTCCAGGGCATCATGCTCGTTCGTTCGAGGCTCGTCCAACTGTTGAAAACAGAGGGCCTGGAAAAGATCTTCGTCCGCGGGCAGCCGTTCGATCCCATGCACAGCGAAGCTGCCGAAATGGAAGGCGTGCCCGACGAGGAGCACGACGGCGTCGTCCTCAAGGAGCTCCAACCCGGCTACATGCTCAAGGGATCGCTTCTGCGTGCAGCTCGGGTCGTTGTGGGCCAATTCGGCGCTGACGCGGCCGCGGCCGCGGCCAACAGCGAAGCCACGACCGAAACAAGCGCGCCCACGGTCGAGCTGGCCGAGATTAACGAAAGTGCCGACGGCGAAAGCTGGGAGACCGACGAAAGCCCCCCCGAGCTCGAGTTCAGTGACGACGGGCTGGATTTCAGTAACGAGTAAAACGGCTTGCGGCATTGGGCATTCGGTCGCCGCTAGTCGAGCCTCTCTCACCTTTTCTCCAGGTTGAGTCGGTACAGACGGATCGCGGTATCTCGGTGGCGGCGGTTCAGTCTCGTCAACTCCTCATATTTGAGTACCAGTTGATTTAGGCCCGGCCTCAGCGTTTGGGCCGGCATCGACCAACGGTGGGTTTCGCGCTCGGATTTGTAGCTCAGCTCACCCAGATCATTCCCGTTCAACGTCAGCGTCAAACCTCCAGCAGCGCCAGCAGCGCCGATTATCAGCTCGGCGCTCAGGTCACTTACCTCGTCGAGGATAAAGAAGATCTCCGACTCATCGCCGCGAGACAGACGCGACGTCTCGAAGGCGCCGGGAGTTGGCGGGTACCAACCCTCACCGAAGTTGGCCAAATCTCCGGCGCCCATTGAGGCGCGCTTGCGGTTGCGTGGGAAGGTGCTCGGCATCAGAGTTTCGCGCTCCGGGACCTGGTACACAACGATCCGGTCCCCAAGAGCTCCATCGTTGTCGAACCGGGCGACCTCGCGCAGCCCGCGAGTCGAGAGCACAGGAGGGTAGCCGGACACCAGCACCCAATCGAAGTTCCCAACGAATTGTTTCTCTTCGACACCTATCCGATGGACTCGATAGGACTCTGGATCGAGGCGCGGCGTGTTTTGGTCTTCGAGCACACGGCTACCAACCGGCAGATTCGACACTACCCACGCAGCCGCATCTTCAGCGGGCGTTTGCCGGTGCACACGGCGCCAGAGGTCGAACGACCCCATCAACGGCCCGGCGACGAAGGCGAGCCCTAAAGCCACGCGCGCCCACGTCGGGATCCGGTGCGACGCGCGATCGAAAGCGTCGGCAGCGAGAAGAGAAATCGCGGGGAGCAGCACAAGCGCGTGCCGCGGGTAGGAGCGATCGAACAAAGAGAACACGAACCAGTAGCTCACCGGATACGCGAGCAACACGAGGAGCCTCTTGTCGAGCAGAGTGAGGGCTCTGGCCGATGCTCCTAACGCGGCCAGCGCTGCAACGATTCCAACACCTCGAGTTGCATCCTGCAGGGAGAGCTCGAGCGGAGCGTTGAGTTGTGCGGCCTGGTAGTAGCCCACATGCATCGATAAACCGCGAACGAAGGCCGACGCGTTTAAAAGGGTGTAGGGGCTCGCCACCAGGAAGGTCACGCCCGAAAGAGCGAGACCCCACAACCAAGCAACGAGATCACGACGCGGGTTTGGACCCAAAAGCCAAGCGAGAAAGAACGGTCCGAGCGCAAAAACACCGGTGTATTTGATCGCGGTCGCGAGTCCGACGGAGGCTCCAGCGAGCAAGTACGCGGCGCGGGTCCTCGATCCCGACGGCTCCAACAAGCGCAGCGACACCATCAGTGACGCGCTCACGAATAGCATGAGCATTAGATCCGGGTTGACCACCGCCGATTCGCGAAACGCGAGCGGCGACAGCGCGACCAAACTCCCAGCCAACGCAGCGCTCGGCAACGACATGAACGCTCGGCCGATCCAAAAGACAAATCCCGCGGCGAACACTCCGGCGGTTAACGTCATCAGACGTGCACCCAGATAGAACCCCGCGCGAGGAAGCTCCGGGATGGCTCGACCCGTGGCCACCATGTGGGCCTTTGCCGGCAGCATCTGCAAGTAGAAATGCAGCCCCGGGTAGCCCGGATGACGATGGTCCCAATCACCCATCCGAATCATCTCGAGCACGTTCTCAACGACTTCGCCTTCGTCCGGGCCTGCGTAATGCTCGACGTCGTGCAACGCGATCGGCCACCTCAGGACGAGTGCCAAGACGATCCCGGTCGCGCTCAGCCCAGCTGCCGCACGGGTCGAGACCGACGACGCCGACACGGGTGCGACCGTGATTGGGAGTTTCTTCCGGTAGACACCGGCAAGCCATAGCGCGAGGCCACCGAGCGAAGCGAGATAGCCCCCTGCGCCGGTAACAAGCGCCACCAGAAGCAGCGCCGAGGCTACCGCAAGCAGCATCGAACTATTCTCTGCGACGCCAATCGTTTAGTAAATCTTCGAGGGTTTCTTTGAGCGAAAAACGAGGTGCCCACCCCGTGTCGGCAAGAAGACGGCTGACGTCTCCCACGACCAACGGGGCATCGAGCGCATGGTAGCGCTCGGGATCGACCTTCACTTCCACGTGCACGGTTGAAAGCTCGATGAGCGTGTCGAGCACTTCCTGGATCGAAACCGCCTCGCCGCGGCCCACGTTGTAGGCCCGCCCCGGCTCGCCACTCTCGACGATCGCGGAATACGCGCACGCGACGTCGCGCACATCCAGAAAATCGCGCCGGGCGGAAAGGTTCCCGACGTGGATCTCTGGAGCCCTCGCGCCTTTTTCGACTTCGGCGACCTGACGTGCAAAGCTAGAACAAACGTACACGTCCGCCTGTCCAGGCCCAGTGTGGTTGAACGAGCGCGTCCAAAAGACCGGCAGCCCCCCAGAAAGGAAATAACTCTGGCCGAGGAGCTCCTGAGACGCTTTGCTGACCGAATAAGGTGTCAATGGTTTCTGGTCGCGGTCTTCGGAAATGGGCTGCTCGGTCTCGTCTACTTTCCCGTACTGCTGAGCCGACCCGACGAGGAGAACCTTGGGAGCAGCCCCGGTCGCTTTTGCAGCCTCCAAAAGGTTCTGCGTTCCCAGAATATTGGTCTCGAGGGTCTTGCGTGCATATTTCAAAGAACTCTCGGGATTGGAAAACGCCGCCAGGTGATAGATCGCATCCGGTGCGAGCCGCGCCACCGCGCCACCGAGCGCATTGTCATCGAGAAGGTCCGCCCCTTCGATTACGTCGACGCCGTCCAACGAGATCCCGTCGTGATAGTCGTTCGGGTGCACGAGTCCCAACACGTCGTGACCGATATGTTTCAACTGATACGTGAGATGACGGCCGACAAACCCGGCCGCACCGGTTACCAGACAACGCACCTAACGTCCTGCCCCAGAAGTCCAGAACATGAATCCCGGATATACCCTCGTCTCCACGCCTCGCCAGCGAACAAATTGACCTAGAGCTTCATGCCAACTTATGAGGCAGTCCACTAGTCGAGCTCCGCTCTCCAGTAGTCGAGCATATCCTTGAGCGTCCGTTCGTAGGGAATGGATGGCTCCCATCCGGTCGCCTTGTGGAACTTCGATGCGTCCCCGAGGAGCACGGGAACGTCCGAGGGACGAAGCCGCTCCGGATCCTCCCGGACTTCGACCTTCACGCCTGACATCTCGATCAACTGGTGGAGGACGTCCTTAATGCAATAGTCCGTCCCACTACAAATGTTATACGCCTCTCCCGGCTCACAGTTGCCGTCGAGTGCTAACCAGTACGCGCGGACGATGTCGCGCACGTCGGTAAAATCACGCCGGGCTTCCAGGTTGCCGACGTGGATGATGGGAGGTTTTTTCCCTTTTTCGATCGCGGCCAGTTGTTTCGCGAAATTCGAAGACACGAACACGTCACCGCGTCTCGGACCATCGTGGTTGAACCCCCGTGTGCGAACGACCTTCATTCCGAAGCTCTGACAATATTGATAGCCGAGATAGTCCTGCCCGACCTTGCTCACTGCGTACGGGGACAACGGGCGCAAGGGGTTCGTTTCTTTGATCGGAAGCTCGCTCTCATAGACCATCCCGTATTCCTCACTCGAGCACGCGATCTGGATCCACGGGTCGATATCCAGAGCCCGCACCGCTTCGAAAATATTGAGCTGGCCAAGAATGTTCGTCGTGAGCGATTCGGCAGGCGCGTTCCATGACGAAGGAACAAAACTTTGTGCCGCCAAATGGAAGATTCGATCGGGCTCAGCCCGCTCGATGAGTTTTTTGACGGAAGTCAGATCCCTCAAGTCACATTCGATCAGCTGAACCTTGGACTCGATGTCACGGATGTTCTCCATCCGACTCCGCCACCTCATCGTGCCGAAAATCTCCGTGTCTCGATGCTCCGTCAAGATGTACTCGGCGAGATGGCTTCCTGCGAAGCCGGTGATTCCGGTTATCAGTGCGCGCAATTGCTTATCTCCTTCATCCAGAGTCGCCGGCTTCCCGCTGTGGCTAGCTCATCGCCCAAATGAGCATTGTTGCCGCGCGCCTCGGCGATGGCGCGACCCCGAGCGGCGTCCTAGCTCACTTCGAAGGCCTTGTTCGCAGGGGCGCGCTCAGTGTCATCCGCGTCAATATCAGCCGAGCAGTGTAGCACGATGCGAGGGGGAGGACTCTTCGGCGCGTCGGAAACAGCGTCCCGGGTCGGCGAGCACGGGCTCAATACACCCGTCCGGTTCCGCCGAGCGACGTGCCAAAACTCCCGATATTCGCGAGCGTGATCCCGAACCGAAACGTGTTCTCTTCGCGAAACCCAGCAAAGTTGAAACGGTTGAAATCGAAAGTGAGCCCACAGCATTGCACGTTATAGACGACGCCCGCGCGCATATTAGTGAGCGCTCTCTCGGTCACATCGTAGCTCGTATCGAAGCTGACCTGGATCCCTGCGCCGACGTTCAACGCCGTGCCAATTCGAAAGTTACTGCGCTTGACGTCCCGGTCGGGAATGTTGCGCCGCGTCCACAAACCGCGAACCGATCCCCACCGTCCGCCATAGGTCGCAGCGGTGCTCGACGACCGGATGGCATTGAAGTTCATGTCATAGTCCAAGTTCCAACTCGCGGTAAGATTCCGAGACGGACGGAAGTTCACTCTCGACGTGACCGGGGACCGGTTGCTCGGAACGCCGTCTTCCGAGTAGTACGGCGTCGAAAACTGCGGATCGTAGAGCGACGCGTTGATATTGAAAAAGTACCGCTGCGACAGCGTCCACGTCAGCATCTCGGTCGCGGTTTGCTGCTCCTGACCGCTGACGATCTGTTTCGCGAGCAACCGGTTGACTAGCGAAAAGGCAACCTGGTTCGTCCCCGGTACGTAATCTTGTCCGTCGAACTTTGGAATCTCGTCGAAATTGTCGACGCGCGAACGGTAGCTCCAAACGACTTGCGGTTCGATGACGTGTTTGTACGCAGACGCGTAACCACCGTTCCGCATGTTGAAAATTCTCGCGAACGTCGGACCACGAACGTCCATGCGCGTCTCGAAGTAACGCCGGTCGATGTCCGTGTCCTCGAGCTCGGCGCCAGAGAGCGCGGACGTGTAATGGGTAAGCCTCCCACTCAGGCTCAAGCGCGCCGTTAGAAAGCTCAAGCCGGTGAACGGGTACGACACTGTCGGGAAGACGTCGAAGCGCTCGTATTCGAACAGCTCGCCTCTGCTGGTCCGGGCGAGAGACGTCGCCTCCGAATTGAAGGAGAAGAGAATCGGAGTGCCGAACATCTCGCTCGGGCGCGAGCTCAACTTCACACTCGGCAACACCTTTCGGACCGCAACCCGATTGCCAAAAGACGTGTCGTTGCGGTCGAACAGGACACGAAGGCTGTACTGACTGAACGACCCCGAAATAGTGCCCGACGCTCTCTTGGAGCGCTGCGTGGCGCGGTTGTAGTTCTCTTGGAACTGCTGCTGAAATTCGAAACTGCTGAAGAAGTCGACTCGCGCCACGGCTTGGAATTTTCCGGGAAGTCGTTGATTCGCGAAGGCGTTGACGGTGTACTCGCGCGTGTTTGCCTCCGAGTTCTGAATGAAGAACGTGTTGACCTCGCCTCGTGAGCCGGGGCTCTCGACGTAGCGATACTCAACCGAGCCGCCATTTCCGATCTCCGAGAAACGCTCAAAGGTAAACGTGGCATCCATCGAACGGTTGATAGCCCAAAAGAATGCCTGGTTGAAGATGAAGCCCTTCAACGAAGAGTTACCGATCTTCGGCAACAGCAGACCGGTCGAGCGTTCATCCTCGTTGATCGGGTAGTACAAATAGGGCAAGTAAAACACGGGGAGTGACTTCACCCGCAAGAACGTGTTGTGGAGGGAGACATGGTGATCGCGCTTCACCGTCGCTTTGCCCGCGGTGAACCGCCACCGCGGCGTCGGCTGAGCGCACGATGTAAAAGCGCCTCTTTCGATGACGTAGGTATCTTCGGACGTCTTCTCGATGATATCGCCGTAGAAGTAGAGGTCGGTCCCAGCCATGCCGTAGGCGTTGTGGAATCGTCCGGTCCGTGTATTCAGATCGGCTTCGAGCCGGGTGGCGACGATTTTCTGGTCGTCTTGCTGGTAGACAACATTGCCCTCCGCAACAACGCGCCCTTCGTCAGGCCAGAAATCGACGCGATCTGCGGTGAGATGCACCGGCCCCGAGCGGATGGAAACGTATCCCTCGGCTTTGACGAGCCCTTCTGCAAGCTGCTGCTGCGTTTCCGCCTGAAGGGTCATCTCTTCTTGAGCGTGAGCGCGCTCGGAGACCCACGAAAAAACCGCCAGCGAAAGAAACACCCACCCCTGCGATCGAGCCCTGCGAGGTGTGTCAGCTGCGCCAGGTATTGAAAGACCCCGATATCCTCATCCCCGAAATGGATGTCGTTGATGCTCACGCATTATGCACATAACGTTTTGGGGAATCCAGCCACGGAAAGAAAAAGGGGACAGGTACAATTTATCCGTCTGATTCACGGGAATAAATTGTACCTGTCCCCTTTTTCTTCCCTTTTTCTTTCCGTGGCCGCAACCGTGGCTGGACATTTTCCATCAAATTGGTCATTAATGGTCAGTGACCGACCGCCATCCCGCTGTCCTGCTGCTCTCCTGCTACGAGCTAGGACATCAGCCTCTGAGCCTGGCGAGCCCGCTCGCGTTCCTCGAGCGAGTTGGCGTCGCCGCGCACGCGATCGATCTCGGAGTCGACGAGCTCGACGAAGAGGCTGTGAGGCGAGCCGATTTCGTGGCGATATCGGTCCCCATGCACACCGCACTGCGCTTGGGACTTGTCATTGCCCAACGCGTCAAGGCGTTGAATCCCGATTGCCAGCTCTGCTTCTTTGGACCCTATGCGACCCTCAATGCAAGAATGCTGCTTTCGTTGGGAGCCAACGTTGTCCTCAGCGGCGAGTGCGACGAAGCCCTCGCCTCATGGGTGTTAGGTGACTCTTCAATCTCGAAAGCGCCAGCGCCGTTTATCAAGAAACTCGACTATCCCGTTCCGCAGCGCGATGGACTCCCCAGCCTCGATCGCTACGCCCATCTCGAGCGCCCCGACGGCTCCCGCGTCATCGTCGGCGCCGTCGAGGCAAGTCGCGGCTGTCGCCATCTTTGTCGGCATTGCCCACTGCCGCCCGTCTATCAGGGTCGCTTCTTCGTGGTGCCGCAGGCAACGGTACTCGCCGATATAAGGCAGCTCGTCGAGAGCGGCGCACGACATATCAACTTTGTCGATCCTGACTTTCTGAATGGGCCGCGCCACGCCCTCAATATTGTCCGCGCTATGCACCGCGAGCATCCAGAGCTCACGTTCGATTTCACCGCCAAAGTGGAGCACCTCCGAAAACGCCGCGACGATCTCCATGAGCTCGCGGCATCCGGATGCGTTTTCGTCGTATCGGCGATCGAGTCTCTGAGCGATCGAGTGCTCGAAGAGCTCGACAAAGGTCACACCGGTGAAGAGGCTCGGGAGGCGCTGGCGCTAACGCGCAAGGCCGGAATCGCCCTTCGCCCGACGTTCGTCGCGTTCACGCCGTGGACAACGATCCAGGACTATCGCGAGTTGTTCCAATGGGTGCTCGAGGAAGACCTCGTCGGTCAAGTCGACCCGATCCAGCTCGCGTTGAGGCTCCTCATCCCGCCCGGTACGTTCCTATTGGGCAATCCGAGCCTTCAGCCCCACCTCGGTGCACTGGATCCGAGCGGCCTCACATACCGCTGGACTCACCCCGACCCGCGGATGGATCGACTCCAGAAAGAAGCAACCGCGCGGGTCGAATCTGGAGCCCGCGACGGGAACACGAACCAGGACGTGCTCCGTTCGCTGGCGGAGCTAGTTAACTTGACGGTACCACCCGAGATCGGGCGGGCAAAAACACCGCGTTTGACCGAAGCGTGGTTCTGCTGAGCGGAGCCGACTGAGGACCAGTTCGGTCCTCTCGGAAGCGGACGGCTGAGCGTAGTATCATTCTAACCAGGAGGACAGATGGACGAGATACGCATCCAGGCCGAGCCGAAGGACAACGACACCTGCCGCTTCACAGTGGACAAGGCGGTCTATCCCGACGGCTCTATCTATTTCGGCGATAAAGCGCAGGCCGCCGGGTCACCCCTTGCGGAGCAACTCTTTGGTATCGAAGGCGTTACGTCGGTTTTGGTCCAGGACAGTGTCGTCACGGTTTCAGCGCCGACCGGCGGTGATTGGATGCCGGTTGCCAAACAGGTCGGGACGATCATTCGCGCCGCGCTGTCGAGCGGCGAGCCGGTCATCGCGCAAGACGTCCTCGGCTCGCTCCCCGATCCAGAAGAGATCAAAAAGAAAGTCCAAGGGGTCCTCGACGGGGAGATTAACCCCGCGGTCGCCGCGCATGGCGGGTGGGTCGAGCTCATCGACGTTCAAAAGAACGAGGTCTTCATCCGCATGGGAGGAGGCTGCCAAGGCTGCGGCATGGCCGATGTGACCTTGAAGCAAGGGGTCGAAAAATCGATCCGCCAGGCGGTCCCTCAGATCGGCGCCATCATGGATACGACTGACCATGCAACGGGGCGTAATCCTTACTACGCACCGTCGAAGTAGCGCAGCTCAGCACTCTGGATTTGTCGCGGGACGACTGCGATAGGGTCAGTCGGTGTGGATCGTGAACGTCAGTTGTTCGTGGGCGTCGCGCAGTGCTTGTTCAACTTTGGCGGGTGTGGCGGCACGAGCGAATATGAAACCTAGGTAGCTCGAACCTTCGGGGAGGGGTACGAGCTCGGCGCCGAGAGTCGCGGTGATCACGATATCTTCGATTGCGTCGAGAGACTTCGCATCATCTAGCCCGGTCACCTCCTCTAGAGCTCCGGCCTTAGGGATGGGGATCATCATGACGCCGGCGGCTTCGGCCTCGCGTTGAAGCTCCGGCAAGTCTCGCCCGAGCGCGTGCCGCAAAATCAATTCCTCGAGCGAGAGCCCGAGCCCGAAACGGAGTGTTCGCGAACACAGCCCTCCGATCGACCTTCCCGCGATCTCGATGACGGATGGGGGTTCACCCGGCGGTAGGCGCAGCTCGGCGTGAACCGGACCCTGGTTCAGACCAAGAGCTGCCGCCGCACGAGACGCAACGTCGACAATCTCACGTTGGTGCCCGCTCGGCAGACGCGACGGCGTCACATAGATCGTCTCTTCGAAGTACGGACCCTCGAGCGGATCCGGCTTATCGAATAGCGCGAGCACCGCCAGCACCCCGTCGGTCAACAGCCCCTCGAGCGCTACCTCGCGGCCGGGAACGTAGTCCTCGACCAGCAACAACTTCGCGTACTCACCGCCTCGCTTGACGATGTCCGGTCGAGCCAAGAAACTCCGAGACCATTCGAACGCGTCGACGAACTCTTCCTCGTTGTTCACGCGCCGCACGGCGCGGCTCCCTGACAAGAACACGGGCTTGACGACCGCGGGAAAGCTCACCCGGTTCGCGGCGCGTCGAGGGTCCTGTGAAGTCTCGAGCACGAGATGCCGGGGACCGGAAACGCCCGCGTCATCGAGGGCTCGCCGCATCTCGTGCTTCAGCCGCGCCCGGAGTGCCGCTTCCGGGGGGTTATGGGGAAGGCCCAACTCCCGACTGATCCACGACGCGACCACGGTCGTTTCTTCATCGACGGATACGATCGCGCTGAGCGGGTAGCGCGCGTGGAAGGCCGCGACTCTAGCCGCAGAGCCGGCGGCGTCCAAGAAATCGAGAGTCAACAGCGAATCGTCAGCGAGACGCTCCATCGTGCTCGCCTCTTCCGAGGCCACGACGACACGGGCACCGGCTCGGCTCGCGGCCTCCATGAAATCGTGCGTCCGATAGGTGGATGTCGGCAATAGCAGGAGAACACGCGGCGACACGACGAATATTCCCAGACCCTTGGTGGACAGCCGACGAATCAGCTAACGAAGTTGCGCGCTCTCGATAACAATCGCATCGACGGGAACACCTTGGTACTGGTCCCGGCTCGTCGTCGGAGTGCCGGCGATCAGGTCGACGATGTCGAGCCCCTCGATCACGTTGCCGAAGACGGCATAGCCCCAACCTTGCATAGAGCGGTCGCGAAAGTCCAGCGGCGGGTTGTCCTTGAGATTAATGAAGAACTGGGACGTCGCGCTGTGCGGGTCGTTGGTGCGCGCCATGCAAATCGTTCCACGGAGATTCCGAACTCCATTGTCGGCTTCATTTTCGATAGGGGGTTCGGTGTCTTTCTTCAACATGTCGGCCGTAAACCCTCCACCCTGAATGACAAAGCCGGGAACGACGCGGTGAAAGATGGTCCCATCATAGAAGCCTCCCCGAACGTAGGAGACGAAATTGTCCACGGTGCCCGGAGCTTTGTCGGGATAGAGCTCGATCGCGATCGTACCGACGTTCGTGCGCATTTCGACGACCGGGGACGAACCCATGGGGATGTCAGTGCCGCCCTCGTCCTCGACGCTCTCAGTTCCGGCCTCCTCCGCAGATTCTTCTTCTGGGGCCTCGGGTGGAGGAACAGCACCCTCCGTCTCCTGTTCCGCAGGTGCGTCGCCGCCACCGCCGCATCCAGCGGCCAGTACGACGAGTACCAAGCTAGCGGCGAGCCAGACGAATCGTGTCGATCGCATACAACAAATTCTCCTTCGTGATGTTAGTTTCGAGTTTCCATTCTAGAACTTTATTTCGAATCTTAGAATAACCGCATCTGCACCGCAGGTGACGGCAACAGTCCCTCGAGCGCCAACAGCTGCCTCTTTAGAGGAAGACCGCTGCTGTATCCCGTAAGTGAACCGTCCGCGCCGATGACCCGATGACAAGGTATGACGATGGGAAGCGGGTTGTGACCATTGGCCGCTCCGACAGCCCGGCTCGCCCCCGGACGCCCGATGAGCTGCGCGATCTGCCCATAGGACGCGGTGCGGCCGAACGGGATGGCGGCGACAGCGTTCCAAACGACTTTCTGAAAACTGCTCCCGCGCAGGTCGAGAGGGAGCTCGAAAATGCGGCGACGACTCTCGAAATACTCCTCGAGCTGGCGCCGGTAAAGCTCATGACCCTGCTCCGCAGGGTAGATGGCCTCACCATCGTAAAAACGGGCCAGCCAGCGCTCGAGCTTCGTTCGAGAGTCCACTCCCAGCCCCAATGCCACGAGGCCGGCTTCGGACGAGTAGAGCTCGATCACCCATTCCGATGTCTCGAGCGTCGAATGGAGCAGCATTGAACAATACTAGTCCGACGAGCCGTCGAATCCCATCCGCTCGTCGCTCCTGCCCTCCCTCTCCCTCCGGATGGGGGGAGAGGGCCTGGGGTGAGGGGGATGTCCATTGGACGAGCCCACCGAATCCCATCCGCTCGTCGACCCGATCTGGGCTTCGCACCCGCGCCGTTTCTTGCCTTCGGTTACAACAGTGGCGGGCGGGGAGGTCAGCTTCGGTGAGTCAGTGTTGCACGAGGCTTCGGGCGGCCCCCCTCACCCGGCTCGCTGCGCGAGCATCCCTCTCCCCCATTAGGGGGAGAGGGCGGAACCCGCTCGGGACGTCACGCCCGCATCACGGATTTGCTACGATGTCATCACATGAAAGAGTCTACCGCCATCCTGTTCGATTGGGACGGCACGCTCCTCGATTCGTTTCCGGCGGGCTACCGCGCCTCGATCGCGGTCTTGCGTCACTACGGAATCGAAGTCGACCGCGAACGATTCCTCGAGACCTACAGCCCTAACTGGTACGAGTCCTACGAAAAACTCGGTGTGCCTCGTGAAGAGTGGGATAAGGCCGATCAGATGTGGCGACGGACCTACCGAGAGGAGTCTTCCGACCCCTTCCCTTTCGTCGTCGAGATGCTCGACAGGCTACGCGACGCCGGGCTGACGTTGGGCATAGTCACCGCCGGCAATCGCGATCGAGTGCGTCGTGAGCTCGGCCACCACGGGCTCGAAGCCTTCTTCGCCACGATCGTCTGTTTCGAAGACACCGAAGAGAAAAAGCCTCATCCAGCACCACTGACTCTCGCGCTCGAGCAGCTCGACGTGGCGCCCGCAGCGACGGTCTATGTCGGCGACCGCCCCGAGGACATCGTCATGGGCCGGCGCGTCGGTGCCTACACGATTGCTGTCGAAAGTGAGTACGGCCCACGATCGGTCCTGGAAGAAGCGGAGCCGGACCTGATTCTGCCGAATGCGGGACACATCCCGGTCCGATTCGGGCTCGGCTAGTGGATAACCCAACGATATACGCGCACTAATGCTCCCACGACGTACCGGTCTGAATGTCCACTTTCAAAGGGACCTCCAGCGGGAAGACGCCTTCCATTGTGGTGCGTACGAGCTCGGTGGTCGTATCCACTTCATTGTCCGGCACTTCGAGCACGAGCTCGTCGTGGACCTGAAGAAGCAAACGCGAACCTGACCCGCCGTCGTCGAGCCGCACTCGCAGATCCAACATCGCCTTCTTGATAAGGTCGGCAGCCGTTCCCTGAATCGGCGTGTTCACGGCGACCCGCTCAGCACTCGAGCGGGTGTTGCGGTTGCGCGACCCGATCTCCGGCACGTAGCGCTGTCGACCAAAAAGCGTTCGTACCTTGCCGGTCTTGCGCGCATCGCGAATGATCGTGTCGAGAAGATCACTGACTCTCGGATAGCGCTCGAAGTAGCTGTCGATAAACGCCTGCGCCTCCCGGGTTGGGATACCGAAGTCCTTGCCGAGCGTGTACGCGGTCTTTCCGTAAATGATGCTGAAGTTGATAATTTTTGCGCGGCGGCGACGCTCGTGGTCGCTCAAATCAGAAACATCACCAAACACTTGTCGCGCGGTACGCTCGTGGATGTCTTCATCATCGCGAAATGCCTGAATGAGATTCTCGTCCTTGCTGAGGTGCGCGAGGACCCGAAGCTCGATCTGAGAATAGTCGGCGGAAAGCAGTTGGGACCCGGACGGAGCGACGAAAGCTCGGCGCAGACGCCGGCCGAGCTCCGTCCGGATGGGAATGTTTTGCAGGTTCGGATCGGAGCTCGATAATCTTCCGGTTGCGGTCACCGTCTGATTGAAGCTCGTATGGATTCGGCCCGTCTTCGGATGGACGAGATTCGGTAGCGCGTCGACGTAGGTCCCTTTGAGCTTCGTCAAGCTTCGATAGTCGAGTATCTTACGTGGAAACGGAAAGCTTTGCGCCAGCTCTTCCAAAACCTCCACGCTCGTTGAGGCGGCTCTCTGCTTCTGCGTCTTTTTGAAAGACGGAAGATTCATCTTCTCGAACAGAATCTCACCGAGCTGCCGCGGCGACTTGATATTGAACTCGACACCAGCAAGCTCATAGATTTCCTGCGTGAGCGCGTCGATGTCTTCGTCGATCATCTTCGACATCGCTGAGAACTCGTCGAGATCAATCGCGATACCAGCTAGCTCCATCGCGGAGAGAACTTCGACGAGGGGCATTTCCAAGTCTCGAAATAGCGTGGCGAGCTCTTCGTCAAGGAGTCGCTGCTCCATTTTTTCCTCGAGGCGAAGAAGTCTTTCCGCACGTTCCGCATGGAGCGGACCCGAAGCCGAGGCGGCCGGCTCGCCGAGCCCAGGGAGCATCCCCTGCTCACCCTGTGCTTCCGCCTCTTGCGCGAGTGGCGTCTGAAGATACTCCAGCACGAGCTCGTTGAGATCCTGGGAGCGACGAGAAGGGTTCAACACGTAGGCCGCGACGCGCGTGTCGAAGCCAAGCCCCTTGCACCGAACGTCGCGCGCTCCGAAAAAAGTCACCGCCTGCTTCAAGTCGTGACCGACTTTGACAACGTCGCCATCCGCTACGACCTCCTTCAAACAGTCGAATAGGTCCGCCTCTGGAAGCGCGGCATAAACACCTTCGCCGGGCTTGACCGCGAGACCGACACTCGCAAGACGCTGCCCCCAAGGATCGAAACGCGGGACGCTCGTCAAATCGAGCACCAGGGCCAGCTTCCCCAATCGACGAGCCTGTTCGACGAACACCTCGAGCTCCTCGCGTGAGCCCAACGGGCGAAACGTCGCACTCAAATCAACCGGCTCTGCGGCGGGCAAATAGTCCTTTAGGTGCGCGGTGAACTCGAGCTCTTCGAAAAGCGCAAACGCTGCATCACGGTTGGCGCCCCGATAGCGGAGCTCGTCGAATGATTGCTCGAAGTCCAAGTCGGTGTCGATCGTCACGAGCTCTTTCGACAGGAGCGCCGCGTCATGGTGTTCTAAAAGAGCTTCCCGCTGCCGCTTGTTCTTGATCTCGTTCGCATGCGCCAAGATTTCCTCGAGCGTTCCCCATTGCTCGATGAGACGCGCGGCTCCTTTGTCTCCGATGCCGGGCACGCCAGGAACGTTGTCTACCGAATCGCCCTTCATGGCAAGAAAATCGACGACGCGCTCGGGTCGCACGCCGATCTTCTTCTCGACCCCATCCGCATCAAGGCGGTCGAACTGAACCGGATGAATGATGGTGACGTTCTCGTCGACGAGTTGAAAGAGATCTTTGTCGGAGGTGACGATGTGAACGCGATATCCCGCTTCGAGACCCCGGCGGGCCAAGGTCCCGATAATGTCGTCCGCTTCCACTCCGTAGATTTCGACGATCGGAAGTCCGAGGGCTTCGCAGAGTCGCCGGGTGTCGGGCAGTTGCTGTTTCAAATCCGGCGGCGTGGGCGGCCGGTTGGCTTTGTAGGCGTCGAAGCGCTCGTGCCGAACCGTCTTTCCGCCGGCGTCGAAAGTCACTGCGACCAGGGCCGGAGTCTCCTCCGTGAGCAGTTTTCGGAGAACGTTGGCGAAGCCCAAAACCGCGTTGGTCGGTACACCCGCTCGGTTCGCCAGCGGAGGGATCGCGAAAAATGACCGATAGACGAGATTGTTCCCGTCGACGAGCAAGAGAATCTCGCGCGAATCCTCAGCCGACGCCGTTGACATGTGCGCGCATTGTATCGCAGCGGGTGTTCCCGCTATAGAATCGACCACATGCACCGCGCGACCCTACTCATGCTCGCTTTCGCTACAATGCTTGCCGCGTGTACGCGCTACGAGTACGAGGAGGAAGTGTTCCTGGAGGTGGATGGCTCCGGTCGGCTGCGCGTGAGTGGCTCGGCCGAGATCCTCGAAACACTACACGAGGCGCCGGACGGCAGCGTTAGCTCGATGCAGTCTCGGTTCGAGGGGACGGGTCTGACGGTCGATTCCGTTCGCGAGACCGAGCGGCAGGGCCGCAAGTATGTACACGTGCAGGGCCGGTTCACAGACTGGAACGAGCTGTGCGCACACCCCGCCTACCGTCACCGAGAATGTCGCCTCGAGGGGAACGACGACGGCGAGCTCGAGCTGCATCTCACTCTACCTTCCCCGGAGCGGACCGTCCCGGAGGGAGTCCCCTCAGATGCCCTTTTGGCGCTTCGATTTCACTTCCCGAGCACCGTTCGATTCCACAACTCGAGTGCAGGCATCCAGCGCGGCAACATCGTCGGTTGGGAGCAAACCGTCACTGAGTATTTCGCCTCACCCGAGCTGGTTGTCGACGCACGGTTTGAGCGACGCTCCGTGCTCGCAACGACGTTCGCGATCCTCGGCGCTGCGGTCGCAGCAGTCCTGTTCTGCGTGGCGTCCCTGCTATTTTTGATGGTTCGCAAAGGCCGGAGGCAACTCGCCGACGAAGTCGAGGCTGCGCGGTCGGCGGACGCGCAGACCTCTACCACTCCGGGACGATAGCTGCCGTTGCTTCTATGATCAAGCCGCTGGTTCGGAACTCATGCTGTAGAGATCCATCGAAGCGTTCTTGCGTTTCTCGACAAGCCTCAGATCTACGAGCTTGTCCAGTGCGCGTCGCACTTCGAGGGGGTCGGCACTGACCCAGAACCTTGCAATGCCCTCGACTGAGTCCTTGGCCAGGGGGTGACGTCGGAAGTAATCGAGGATCTGCAAGGCCAGCTGAGAGTCTTCTCCGATGTCCGCTACGTTGTCGACACTCATTGGACTGTCTCCTTGCGATCCTTTCTAGTTCACTTGCTCTTCGATATAGCAACGCGTGTGCCAAACGTCACTTGCAGATGCGACGCCGTAAGATCTTGAAATTTCTGACGTTGTGATTGTGTGATCAAAAACCTGCGGTCAATTCCACCCGAAACCTGCCCCCACAACATAGGATTTCACCCGCAGTAAACCTGATTGTTTGCGGAATCGAGCGTCCGCGACGGCATCCAAGCTGATCTCGTGCCCGTGCCCGGTAGATCCCGTGAGCCACATCTTCGGTATCTAACAAGGAGCGACATGGCTCGAAGTAGAAATCGTCGCTGTCCCGATTCCAATCGGGAACGGGCACGGGCACGACGGGTCGACAGCAGGATCGGCGATTTCGGGCCTTGGTGGGGCCATCTGTGACATCAAGTGGGGGGGCAATCCCGGGACTCAGCTTGTAGGGGATTACAGGCACTTCGAAGGGAAAAGCCCTCGCGACTATCCAGGCTTCTGGGTGGGGAGTTCCCAATAGAGGGCCGATTTCGGCATGTAAAGTCTCGTTTTTCAATTGTTTATGGGACGCCACCTCGGGGGTGCCTTGCGCCCGGGCTCACGCGATCGCTGCGATTTACTGGTACGGATATTGCTCTTTATTACCCGGTGCATGGGCTCTAGTGCCCTTAGAGGAGGAACAATCGTTGTCGCAGAAGATCTTGGCCGTAGACGATGAGCCGGACATCTTGCGGTTGACGCAATTCCTTCTGGAGTCTTGGGGATACGAAGTGTCGACTGCGTCGAGCGGGAAAGAAGCGGTCGAACAAGCCCAAGCCACCGAACCGGATTTGATTCTCATGGATGTCAACATGGAAGAGATGAACGGCTTCGAAGCCTGCGAGAAGATCAAGAGCGACTTCGCCACTTCGTTCATCCCGGTCATTATGCTCACCAGTCAAGACCAGGTGCAGAACAAAGTCCACGGTCTCGGCAAAGGTGCGGACGACTACGTCATCAAGACCGTCGATCCGCTCGAGCTGCAAGCCCGCATCGAAATGGTCATTCGCCGAACCCAGGAGCAATCGGGTGCGAACCCGCTAACGCGCCTGCCGGGCAACCTAGCCCTCGAGCGCGAGATCAAGAAAAGGCTTGCAACCGACGTAGTTTTCTCCGTGTGTTATTGCGACCTCGACAATTTCAAGGCCTACAACGACAAATATGGCTACGAGGCCGGTGACAAGGTCCTCTTCCACACAGCACAGATTCTGATGAACACCGTACGAGAGCTCGGCACCGCCCAAGACTTTGTCGGGCACATCGGCGGTGACGATTTCGTCGTCCTCACGGTCCCTGAGCGGGACAACGCCATGTGCGCATCCATCGCGCGCGAATTCGACAAAACCATCGTCAAGTTTTATGACGATGAGGATCTTTCGAGGAAAAGCATCCAGGTCGAGAATCGCGCCGGCGCTCTCGAGAATTTTCCGATCATGAGCATCACCCTGGCGATTATCAGTGGCGCCAAAGACGATTTCGAGAGCACGCACGTGATTGCAGAACGCGCAGCGGAGCTCAAGAAGTATCTGAAGAAATTCCACGGCAGTAACTTCCTCTCCGAGCGACGGGGCCTGCGAGAGGAAGCCATGGGCGAAGTCACGACGAGTCAAGGGTTGCGTAGTGCAAGATAGCAAAGCTCTGGCCATACGAGGTTTGATCGTCGGCGCTCTCGCCGCACTCATCGCCTGCACGCTCTATTTCTTCCAGGTTTTCGAGGCACTGGAATACCAGCTCTACGACGGCAACATTCGTGCGGCGGCGTCCCATGAAGCGCCTCCGAACATCGTCATCGTCGCCGTCGACCAACCGTCACTCGAGCGACTCGGCAGCTGGCCGTGGCCAAGGGCGTTTCACGCAGAAGTCATACGCCAGATTCACCGCAGAGGCGCGAAGGTCATCGGAGTGGATATCGGCTTCTTCGAACCAGACCGGCGCGAGCCCGATAACGACTTCCAGCTCGTCGAGGCGACGCGTGAGGCCGGAAACGTCATCTTCCCGGTGATCATGGAGCGAATCCTCACCGACGGCCAGGCCAAGCTGGTTGCGTTCGAACCGCTCCCAGACCTAGGCGCGGTGGCCGCCGGAGTGGGCCACGCGCACATCGAGCAGAGCAAAGACGGCATCGTTCGACGCGTGCATCTCGCGTACAAAACACCAGAACGGACGTACTGGGGCATGAATCTCGAGATCTTGAAAAAGTACATGGATCTCGACGACGACTCGATCCGCGAAGTCCGGCCCGGTGTCCTCGCCATTGGCGATATTGAGATACCTGTCACATCGGCGCCCGCCTCAGCGGTAGCGTTCGACGACGTGTTTGTCATCGACTACGAGATGAATATCGCGTTCGTCGGCGACCAGGAAACCTTTGAGTACGTTTCGGCGAACGACCTCATCGACGGAAAGACACCCGCGGACTATTTTGACGGCAAGATCGTGCTGTACGGCGGCAACGCTGCCGGCCTCTTCGATCTGCACATGACGCCATTTTCGTTGGACCGAAGCCCTACCGCTGGAGTCGAGATCCAAGCGAACGTTATTAGTGCGATCCTCGAGGGACGGCACATTCAACGCGCTCCGCTGTGGGTACTCGCACTCCTCACCACGTTGTGCGCGATGGCAGTCGCCGCTATCTATCTCTATTTCGATACGCGGCTTGCGACGCTGTCGCTCGTGCTACTCTCCGGCGGCGCCATTGGCGCGCAGAGGTCCTTGTTCAACAGCTACGGCACGTGGATCGAAGTATCCCCGCTCGTGGTCGCACTCATCATCGCTTTTATTTTCGCCCTGATGCTCAAGATGCGGCACGTGAACGTCGCTCTCGATCAGGAAGTGATGAGTCTCTCCCTCGCGGCCGCGCTCAACGACCGCGCGGGCGAGAAGATCATCATTAACACGTTCCGCTCCGCCGAGGCGACGCTTCGCGACGTTCTCGGTGTTCCGGCAGCCGCGCTCCTAAAAGTGGAACGCGACAAGGGACTTTTGATCCCGACAGCGCAGTATGGCCTGACGCACATCAACCCGAATCAACCGGCAAAAATAAAATTGACCGGGGACCTAACCAGCCTGCTGATCAGCCTCGAACCGATTCAGATCGACAGCCTACAGAACCATCCTCTAGCCGCGGTCGTTCCCAGACCTGAACTTGCGCACTACCACGCGCAGGTCGTTCCCCTCGTCTCCAAAGGCCAGACCGTCGGAGCACTCTGCTTGTTCAAGACGCGCAGCGACGAGTTCCGAAGCCAAGATCAGGAGCTCCTCCAAGCCGTATCCGCGGAGTTCGGATCGATCTGGTACAACGCGTCGCTGTACGCGCGCCTCACGGAGAAATCGGTCAATCCGCTCGCGACGTTCACCTACAAGAATCAGGAGCGACGCATCCAAACGCTCAGCGCACTGAACGACGCCGTGGTGAGCGAAAAGTCTCTCATGTCGTCGATCATGGATAGCATCGCGGACGGCGTCGTCGTCACCGACGTTCTCGGCACCATCCAAATACTGAATCCCAAGGCGAAGGAGATTCTCGGCCTCTACACCGAAAACGCGATCGGAGAAAGCGCGGTCGAGTTCATCCAACGTTTCGAAGAAGTTCCCGATGACGTGATGCACGAGAAGTTCCAGAAGATCATAGAGCGCGGAGAAACTTTCACCACCGACATCAAGCTCTCGCTTCCGACGACACGCTTCTACACCCTTTCGTTCGGACCGGTGCGAAGCAAGGACGGCCTCGTCCAGGGCATCGTGGCAGTTTTGTCCGACATCACCCAGCTCAAGGAAATGGACCAGATGAAGACGGATCTCATGTCGATGGTGACCCACGAGATCCGTACACCCCTCGCCACCGTACGTGGCTTTGCGCAGATTTTGCTAAAGGGCGGTATCGGAAACGACAAATCCAGCGAGTTTCTCGAGATCATCAACCGCCAGTCGAATCGTCTCGTCAACCTCGTCAACGACTTCCTCGATATCACGCGCATCGAGTCGGGTCGACAGGTAGTCACCAAGGGCCCAGTAGATCTCGACAAACTCATCCAAAACTCCGTCGCCGATCTGAAACCGCTAGCGGACGAAAAAAACATCTCTCTCCAGTACCAGCAGCTTCCGACGCCGATACCGGAAGTGTTCGGCGATCGAAACCTCGTCGAGCAAGTGCTCATCAATCTGGTCTCAAACGCGATCAAGTACTCACCGAAGGGTGCCTGGGCACGAGTCTCGGTTGCCGAGCGCAACGGACAAATGGCCGTCTCGGTGCAAGACAACGGGTTGGGCATTCCAAAGGAAGCGGCTTCTCGTTTGTTCGAGAAGTTCTACCGAGTACGCAACGACGATCGGAAAGACATTATCGGCACTGGCCTCGGGCTGTCACTGGCGAAGCAAATCATCGAGGTGCACGGCGGCACGATCAGCGTGGAGTCCGAGCACGGTGAAGGATCGAAGTTCACGTTCACGATTCCCATCCATCGCGAAGGTATGGAGCCCGTGACCGCGTCGACAACCAATCACATGGAATCGGCCGCGGTTTTGACGAACTGAGATTTGGAGACAGAGGCGAAGCGATGACTAAGCAGTTGATTCTGATGGTCGACGACGAGCTCGACAATCGGGTCATGATGCGTTACTTCCTCGAGTCGTGGGGCTATGAGGTGGAGCTCGCCGCCAATGGCGAGGAAGCGCTCGCGAAGGTCGCGGAACAACGTCCGGCGCTCGTCCTGCTCGACTTGGAAATGCCGGTCATGGACGGCTTCGAGACCTGCAATCGTCTGAAGAGCGACCCCGAGACCGAGACGCTCCCCGTCATTATGTTCACCGGCCTCGAGGCGACGTCCGATAAAGTCAAGGGCATCCGCAAAGGCGCAGACGACTATGTCGTTAAGACCGTCGACCCTGAGGAAATCCAAGCACGCATCGAGATGATTCTTCGGCGCTCGCAGCGCTTCGAGCGTCCGCCCGCACCGGAGAACGAAAACGGAAGCGACGCGGTCTTGAGCGGTTCACTAGACGACAAGAGTTTTCCCGAGGCATTCCAACTCGCGATGGCCTACGGCGAGAGCGGCACGCTCGGACTCAAAAACGACCAGGAAGCGGGCAGCGTTTTTCTCGTCGACGGCGACGTCGTCCATGCAGAGTACGGAGAGCTCGAGGGCGAGGCCGCGTTTTACGAGCTCGCAGTTTGGGACAAAGGGCAGTTCAGCTACAACGTGGGCACCACCACGCCAAAGAGAACCATTCAGGCGAACGGACAAAGCCTCCTCATGGAAGCCACGCGGCGAATGGACGAATGGAATCTCATTTCGTCCAAGATCAAGAACCTCGACGTGGTGCCTCACCGGGCTGCGAGCGGTGTCACCAAGCCGATACGACTGACGAAGGCGGACTGGACGACCCTGAGCCACGTGGACGGCCTCAAGTCCCTGCGACAGATCAGCGAGCAGATCGGAGCCGACCCCTACGAAGTCGGCCGCACTGTCTTCGGCCTGTTGACCGCCGGTGTCGTATCGCTCGAGGCGGACAAACTCGAGCGCGACTCGTTCTTCGACGCCGTGCCCGAACTTCGAGACGAGCCCAGAGGCGACGAGCCTTTCGAGCTCTCCGCTATCCACTGGAAGCTTCTCGCATTCATCGACGGCAATCGCGACCTCGGCACGTTGACTCATCTCGTAGGGCTTTCGCCGAGAAAGATGGCGGCAGCGCTCAAGGAGCTCGTGGAAAATGGCTTTATTCGCGTGAACAAATCCCGGTCCAAATCCGAGGGCACGGGAGCCTCTGCAACGTCTCCCCCAGGCCAAGTAGCGGCAAACAACTCCGGCAACGTCGAGGCGTTTCAGCCTCGTATCCGCGCAGTCGGCCTGGATTAGAAGAGAAAGATCACGCGAGTGAATTTGAGTTTAGCGATTTCCTCAACCAAAACAGTGGGCTCCCAAAGCTCACGAATAGTTCCACTAGGAGGGTAAGCACGATGAGCATGAACATGAAGAAGGTACTAACCTTCGCGTTCACAATGTCCATCGCTGTAAACCTCGTTGCATTTGATGGGGGGCGTTCCGACGAGCAGGACAAGAAGTTGTCACCTGCCACGAAGATCGACTCACCCAAGGAGATGGCGGCTACGGCTGACAACTCTGGCGAGGATTACGTGGTGGTCATGACGGACAAGGACACGACTCCGCTCAAGGTCTACCAGAAATATCTACGTAGCGCTGACGAGTGGCGTCAAATCACCGAGCATAATCTGCTGCAACAGGGAGTTACCGTCAAGGTACCCAAAGATATGCTCAAAGCGGGAATGATCCCGGCCAAGGTCACGAAGTTCAGTGGCCGTGTCGAGATCGCTCGCAACTTCGATTGGAAATGGGTCCGGGTTGTGGACGACTTGCTCGTCCAGGAAGGCGATTGGATTCGCACGCGCGCCAAGTCGTCCGTCGAGATCAAGCAGGATGACGGAACCATCATCCTGCTTCGTCCGAACACCAAGATCTTGTTTGAATCGAATGGAGCCGCGCAAACGGCTCGAGGTGAAGTCCGCACAACCAAGCTCAAGCTCGACCAAGGCTCCATCCTCTCTCGGGTGCAAAAGCTCGCGCAGCGGGATTCCCGCTTCGAGATTTCCACGCCGACGGCCATGTCCTTCATCCGCGGAACCGAGTTTCGTGTGAAGGTCGAGCCTGAAGGCGCGACGCGTCTAGAGGTCCTCGAGGGCCGTGTCGATTTTGGTGACACCGAACAGAACGTTTCCGTGGATGGCAACTTCGGCTCGCTGGTGAACGCTCAGGGCACCATGCCTGACCAGCCTCACCGGCTTCCCACCGCTCCGGCTCAGCTCATCACTCCCGAGGACCGTCAGGTTCTCGAGGGCGATCTCGCGAACTACAACTTCGCGTGGGCCACGGTTGGCAACGCCGCTCGTTATCACCTCGAGGTTTCCGCTGACGCCGAGTTCAAGCAACTCGTCGACGAGACCTGGGTCGAGGGCTCTTCCGCCCAAGTCCAGAGCTTGGATCTCAGCGACCTCGAGCCCGGCACGTACTTCTGGCGCGTCTCCGCTCTCGATGCCGAAGGCTACGAAAGTGCCTGGTCGCAAACCTCGCACTTCATCTACCCGATGAGCCTGCGGTAAACGACTTCGTCCCTTAACTGGGGCAGCCCTCTCCTCCTTCGTGGGGGGGAGGGCTTTTTGGTACGAGGGAGGTTTCGCGCAGCCGAACTCGTCCTTCTCCGCCTTCGCCAAGGCTACGGCGGGACAAGCCCGCCATGGGCGCATGGCGGCAACGCCGGCCTTGCTCCCCAGCGCCGACGTCTGTCCGCCTCGGTACTGCCCACGGAATCCCCGCGCCACCCCTCTGTATCAGTTACTCGAAGCCCTGTGGCTTCCACTTATTCATCCGGGCGCGTCCCTATTGATCTTTCTCGCACACGGGCGTCAGTATCCCGTCATGATCGGGTTGCTTCTTCGGTCACTCCTATCGGCGTTCAAGACGCGTCGCTTTCTGGCACTTGACAATCTCGCTCTGCGCCAACAGCTCGTCGTCGTCCAGCGTTCAATAAAACGGCCTCGGCTCTCGAATCTCGACCGCGGCTTCTGGGTCCTCTTGCACAGAGTTGCTGCCGGAGAGCGAGATTCTCAAGCGCAAGCGACCCGGCGCGTCTTGAACGCCGATTAGGAGTGAGCGAAGACGCGACCAAATCATGCCCGGATCCTGACGCCCGCTAGCGAGAATGATCAATAGCAACGCGGCCGGATGAATAAATAGCAGGCACAGGTCCTGCTCGCCCTGAGAGCCCGTTTGGCTAGTTGACAATGATTCTACGTTATTCTAGAATTATCTTTGAGAACAAATAATGACCAAGCCAACGCAAATATCTGCACCCATCTCGAAAGAGACGAAGGAGCTGCTCGAGAAGCACGTAAAGACCACGGGCATCAAGAAAGGCCACCTCATCGAGTCCGCTCTCCGTTACCACCTTCGTGCGCTCCACGAGCTACCGGCCGACGTACTTGTCCCGGCGCGGCTCGTGCTCACGCGCCGGTCGTTCGGGGAGGTCGCCGACAGGCTTCGCTCTCCTGGTCCGCCGACAGATGAGCTTCGGGATCTCATGAGCCGCGGTGGAGATTAGGCCCCTCCGAGAGGCCGACGATCGTACGACGTTCCACTCTGGCGACCCCGATCTCGATCGCTTCCTCGTCAAATACGCCGGACAGAACCAGTTCCGCCACCACATTGGCACTACCTACGTCGCAGCGGAAGACAGCCGCATCCTCGGCTACGCCACGGTGGCGGCCGGGCATGTCGAGGCGGACGATCTCCCGTCGTCCCTCCTCCGCGGGTTAGCCCGCTACCCTCTGCCAGTGCTCCGACTGGCACGGCTTGCCGTCCATTCGATAGCACGCAAACGCGGTCTAGGCAAAGAGCTCCTGCGTCACGTTTTCCTATTGGCGCTAACGATGTCGGAAGAGTACGGGTGTGTCGGTGTTGTCGTCGACGCAACGCCCGATGCCGTGGATTTCTACACCCGGTTCGGCTTCTCTCCGCTGGAAGTCGTTGAGGGACAGACGGAGTCTCGCCCAGAGCCTACGCCCATGTTCCTGCCGCTCGGTCTCATCGAAGGCGCGCTCGAACCCCGCGCTCGGTGAGTCCTGTGATGAGATTGTCTCAACATCGTTGAAAACTTCCCGTGCCGCGTAACAGCAAAACGCACGCCATGGGTTGCCCCTATCGTTTAGACCCGAGCCTTTTTATTTGTTAATGCTGCACCGGCAACCTCCTCCATCCTGTTGCGGTCTATAAAATTCACACGCACGATCTGCTCCCCTGAGCTCTCCCGGGTTCGCCCGTGCTGGCGTTCGATAGAGTCTTTGGACAGTACGGGGTTTATGGAAGCGACAGGCTTGATGCGTCTCAACAATCCGTTTCACTGAATCGGTGCCGGCGTTGCCAAACACCCGCACCCTTCGACGGGTTTTCCCTAGACCCCATCTCACACCGATCGTGACTTCGCCCCTAAGTACTTGTCAGCACTAGCAAATTCCTTCTCTTCGTTTTGGCGCGTCTCTTGCAACTGGCCCGCGTAGTACCTACCCACTCGCTCCGAGCTCCGAATCGGATCGAACAAATCCAAGGATAGCCCATGATAGGAGACCAGCGATGAAACGACTACGCTGCCTTGTGCTGCTCGCGGCCGCGCTCGTGTGGACAGCCTGCTCTGAGCAGAGCGATCCGACGGCCCCGAGCCTGGATTTCACCCAAAGCATCAACGACCCGCACTCCAGCAACCCGGCGTCTGGTCAGCTCACAACACTCGGAAGTGCTGAGAGCCTGAGCGATGAAACTCTCAGTTGCGGCCTCTTCGAAGATGCCCGCATCCGCTTCAGCGCACCAGGTTTTATCAACTTCGAGAACGTAGGCATGTATCTCATGCTTCGTGGCATGTCTGACGGCCGCAAGCGCGTGCGCCTATGGTGGGATTGGGACAACGCTCCCAACACTTACACGGACTTGATCCTCGAGGAGAATGATTTTAATGACCTCCTCGAGCATCGATACGACGCTCTCCAACGCAAGAGCAACAAGAAAGTTCGCATCGAAGTCACCTCGGACGCCGAGGAAGGGCACTGTGTGCGCGTACGGCACATCACGGTGGAGCCGGAAGTTAAGGTGACCGCCGCTGCGCCAGCTCCGCCGCCGGCTATCACGAGCTGCCTGGATATACTGAATGCTGGTCTTTCCACGGGCGACGGCAACTACACCTTCGACCCTGACGGTGGTGGCCCGGTTGCCCCGTTGACGGCGTACTGTGACATGACCACCGATGGCGGCGGTTACACCTACTATCCTATCAACGGTACCGGCATCTCCACGACGCGCTATGACCAACCGAACAGCTGCCAGGCGGTTGGGATGGAAATTGCAGTTCCCCGAACCCAGGCGCACTTGGTAGCGATGGACGCACTCTACCCGATCGCGACGTATTTCAGAACGGCGCCTGGGGTTTACTCACCGACGAATGGGGGTAACTACACTGGCTGTGCCATGAATTCTGGATCGGCGGGATTGTCCTGCCCTTCACTTTTTGACTGGGTATCGATCGATGGCGGATCCTTCTGGATACGCGGCACGAGCATCAGCGAGCCCAATGGCGACTACACAGCCGGCTGTTGGCTAGGGATGTGGGCGCCCGCAGCCAATCCGTGGTTCAACGACGGATGGTGCGGATACCCAACCGGCACGAGCTATGTCTGCTCCACGAACGACAAGTAGTCGTTTCCAAGGTTGAGCGAAAGGGCCGTCCCACTCGGGACGGCCCTCTCCAAACTCCATACGCGCTTTTGGGTGGTGCGATGATGGGCATTTCCGTTGGGATGCGAGCGCTCGGCCCGGATCGAGGTACGCTTGATCGCGCCGGAACCCAATCCGCAAGTTCGCTCACGAGGTGACGAACCAGTTCCCGTGCAGCCGTTTCTAGCCGCTGTTGACAGTTGACGCTCAGCTCCTCGGGCGGTGTATGCATGCGGTGTGGCTTCCACTTATTCATCCGGGCTCGTCCCTATTGATCTTTCTCGCACACGGGCGTCATCCCACCCCCTGAAACCTGGCTTCTGGCCCTTCTCCTCCATCGAGCAAGTCGCAGGCCCATTCAGGTTCTAGCGCTGCCTCCCGCGCTCGCTCGGTGGGTCAACGACAAGACCGAATTCGCGAGGACGGTGACCGCGCTATTCGGCGCGGCCTCCCTCCCCCTCTCAACCGACGGCACCAACCTTGCGCTCATCAGCCGTCACGTCAAAGACATCGCCGCTGGGTATGCTCACGTCGGTCTCAAACTCGCGGATCCGCTGGCGGGGCCGGCATTACTGTCGTGTCCTCGCGCAGGTTTCGAGACAAAAGCCTCGATGTCATCGCCGGTGACATGAGCAAGCTCGTGCGCGCCATTGGGTGGCGCAGCGGCGAGCGGCTTCTCGTCAGGGGCTGGGAATCGGAGGTTCTCGCATCTCCCTCGGTCCAATTGTGAATGCCGCCCGAGTCGGATCTGTCTCCCGTCGTCGAGGGGATCTTCGAACAAACAATCGAAGGCACTCACTACGAGTTCGTTGGTACGCGGCCGCCTCTTTTCCGGCGGCGGTCGCGACGACCATCGTCACGCGATGCTGGCTGATGGCGCTGCTCTATCAGCGGCTCGGATATATCGGACGCTGTTCCTTCGACCTTGTTCTCACTGGGACCTCGCTCGACGACTGCCGTCCCGAGCTCATCGAGTGCAATGGACGCTGGGGCGGCACTTCGCTTCCCATGACACTGGTGCACCGCCTGTTCGGAGACAATCCACCTGCCTACGTCGTTCGCACCATATCGATGCGCGGCCAGACTCGAGTCGGCTTCGGTGGTCTTCTCGAACACCTCGACGACGATCTGTTCGATTTCCGGACCCGTCATGGGCGGCTGGTGCTCTTCAATCCATCGCGTATCGCAACGCGCTCCGGATTGAGCTACATTGCGGTCGGCGAGACCGACGACGATTCGCGTCGCTTTGCCGAGGAGGACATCCCCCGACGGCTCCGAGAGATAACTAGCTTAGCTAGATGGCACCGCGAGCGCACCAAGGTCGGATTGCGCTGATTCGTTCCACGATTCTGCCGGGATAGATCCCTCCGACGAGCGGGGTGGCGCCCTTCACTTCCTTCGTCGCGTCGGCGCGGCCGGGCGCGTGCTCGACTGCTTGGGCGTATCGGGCTGGTCAAGAGCCCTAAGAAGGTCGAGCGCGCTCAAGATGCCAGCGAATCGACCTCCCGCAGTGACGACGAGGTGGTGGAGGTTGTATTCGAGCATCATGCGTGCGGCAGCGCTGACGTTCCGACTCTTTGGAATCGAAAGCATGCGCGGCGTCATGATGCGCGAAACGGACAAAGTCGGCACCGACTCTTTCAGGAGATCCGTGGTCGTGAGCATCCCGAGCGGTTTGCCACGCGAGTCCACCACGGCAAGGGCATGAACCCCGTGCGCTGTCATCAGGCGGCGCGCCTTCAAAATCGTGTCGTTCGGATGAACCGAGACGATGCTGGACGTCATTAAGTCTTCACACTTCATCTTTGCTCCAGCGGGTTGTCGATCAGAACGCGTCGTGGTCTTCCGTAAGCGACTCGTTTTGCCATGCTTTGACATTTTGAACGACCCGACTCCCGTCCAGGAGCGTATGAGAAGGCCGTCAAGAAGACAACCGGGGCGAACCCCAGTACTGTCCATCAATCACCCTAGTGCGAAACGGAGAGTGTCAAATCGCTCAACTCCGTGTGGGGTCACATGTCGCTGAAAGCGTCAGAGTCGCGAGAATGCCGTCGATGCTGCATTCACCCGGTTGGCACCAAAATTGCTGTTTAGACATTGATTGGTTGTTACATGAAAGCATCAACGACTAGGAGGGAACAATGGTGGACGAGCACAGCGGAACGGTTTTCGTCAGTGGCTTTTTCTTGGGAGCTGCGATGGGTGCGATGATCGCTCTCGTTCTAGCGCCGACGTCTGGCAAGCGGCTCCGCCGGGATCTCGCACGCGAGAGCCGGAAAGTAGCCCATCGGGCCGCCGAGACGGCCGAACGAATCCGGGACACGGGATCGGACGCTTTTGAGCAAGCCCGTGAGGCGGTTGGCTGACGACGAATTCGTCAGTTTTGTGTGGATTTGAACGGCCTCGTGCCCGACAACAGCCCCCTCTAGGGACTCTCGATGGGCGGGCTCGGGATCCGCCCAGTTCCCTTGCGACGTAATCGCGAGTACGCTCTGGTCCTGTTCGGCGCACACTCCAGGGGGGGAATCCAACCGCGTGATCAAGTCCGGCGCAACTGGCGTCGAACGACGAGTGGACTCAACACGAAACGAATGGGAGGACTTCTATGAAAGTCGAAAAGCTAATGATGACCGCCGTGAGAACCTGCCACGCGGACGACCAGGCCAGTGTCGCGGCCCAGCTCATGTGGGAAGGCGATTGTGGCGCCGTGCCCGTAGTCGACGACGCGTCGCATGTAATTGGCATGGTGACTGACCGCGATCTTTGCATGGCTTCATACTTGGAGGGAAAGCCTCTTCACAGCATCGCGGTTGAACGCGCCATGAGTCAGGACGTGTGGGCTTGCCAGCCGCAGGACGATCTCTCGACGGCGGAGAAGATCATGCGGGAGCACCGCGTCCGTCGCCTGCCTGTGACGGACGGTGAGGGGCAGCTTCGCGGCATCTTGTCACTGAGCGATCTTTCTCGAGAGGCAATGAAAGAGGCACGAAACAAGCCAAGGAAGGTCGAGGTGAGCTACTCTGACGTCGCTGAGACCCTCGGAGATATCATCGTACCGAACGCGGTCATGAGAACTGCGCAAGCGTCCTGACACCGCCATCGGCGCACAACACTGCCGGTCGTTGACGCGGCAGTGTGTTTCATGGGAGATTCATGTCGATGTTCGAAAAAGACAGCTCATCGAGCCCACCGCCCCGAAAACGGGGGCGGTGGCTCCTGTTTCTTGTCGGGGTGGTCGTAGGCGCTGCAGGGGCAACGCTGTTTCCTCATTACGCCGGAGAGTACCTCGGCGGCGTCTTCACTCCATCGGCCGTCGTCGAAGGTCAAGTCGTGGAAAAGGAGTCACAAGCGGAGAGAATCGTTCTCAAGGTGACCACTGCCGAGGGCGTGCTGCTTGCAAGTTTCACCGAGAATCGGCCCGACATCGATCTTCTCGTGGAGCCCGGAGCTTCGATCCGATTGGGAGCGAATCGCTACCAGCCCTTTCTCGAGAACCCGACCATCCTTTCGGTTCGCGAACCAGCCCAAGCTCCAAAAGACGTTGCGGAGAAGAGTGCGAGACAAACCTACCAGGAAGAGATGGAGGCCCAACTTCGAAAATGGGAAGCGAAGCTGGCAGAGCTCGAAGCGATCGCCTCCCGAGCGAGCGACGAAGCTGCACAGGAGTATGACGCAGAGCTCGAGCTGCTTCGCGAGAAACGCGATGCGGCCAGGAAGAAGCTATCCGAGCTGAAGAGCGCCGGCGGTGTCGCGTGGAAGGACATGAAGTCTGGACTGGACTCCGCATGGTCGGAGCTCGAAGAGGCACTCTCTGATGCCGCGTCGCGATTTCGCGACGTCGAGGAGTCTTCCGAAACTGAGGAGTCCTCGAAGCTCTAGTTGCGGCGGCCGCGATCGCTGGTTACGCTTTTCACCCCCGCACCGCAACGCCCTGTAAGACGCCCGGGTTTTCAAAGGTCGCGGCGCGGCGCAGAGCCGCAATCAATTCCAAAATCCACAGAGAAGCAGGCCGGCAACACCGCCTGGTATCCTATCCTGTGGCCTCTTCATCAAGAGCGTTTTGCGTCTTCGCAACACTCCGCGCTGTTTGCTTCACTTCCTCTGCAGCCTCGGTGAGCGCACCGCGTGCCTTGTCGTAGGCTTCGTGCACCTCTCGTCCGGATTCGCGAAGCTCCGAGGCCAGCGCTCAGCGTGAATCCTCCGCTGTTTCGGCTGAACAGCGTCGGCGCTTCTCAGCCAGCTCGATCAATCGGTCGCGGACTTTGCGGTTGAACGATCCTTCCGGAAAGTTGTCTTCTTCGTCCCGTTCGCCGGCCGATGGCGACGCTGGAACTAGCGCTCCCTTGCCGAGCTCGCGAGTGCAAGGGTGATACCAGTTGTCATTCAGGGATTCGCCTAGTTCCATTGACTTCCGGGATGCGCTTCAATAGTTATTGATAATGTCGGGAATGAAACGTGACCGTCGAGGAACAAAGTGGCAGTTTAGGGCGGCCGTGCGGAAAGACGAAGCGAGTGGCCGGCCGCGGGTCGTTCATTGTTTCGGCTCAGGGAGCCACGCTGAGGTCAGCGCAATGGGGGTGGATTCGTGAAGATTGCGGTCGTGTTTAACAGCCCTTCAGGCCACGTGTTCCAACACCGAGGCCCCTCCGCTCACGAAATCTGCCCGCCCGGAAATGTCGATCTTATCGTAAAAGGTCTGAGAGACTTGGGACACGAAACTGCGAAGTTGGAGGCTGACAGGGATCTGATCGACAGGCTGGCGGAGTTTTTTGGCGACTTCCGGGAAGACGAATGGCCGGGATTGGTCTTCAACGTCGCCTTCGGAATACAAGGACAGTTGCGCTATTGTCAGGTGCCGGCGCTCATGGACATGCTGGGCCTGCCCTATTTGGGCTCCGGGCCCTGGGGGCAGGCACTCGCTTCGGACAAGGCTGCAGCCAAGGCACTCCTTCGCCAGCGCGGCGTTCCCACGCCGGAGTTCGCCATTTTCAACTCCGCCGATGATCCGGATCCGGGCTTCGAGTATCCTCTGGTCGTCAAGCCACTGGCCGAGGCATCCTCTTTGGGAGTCCGCTTCGTTCACAATCCTGGGCAGATGCGCGCCGCCGTCGCGGAAACCCTGGCGCGTTTTCAGCAACCGATCATGCTGGAGCGTTTTGTGGCCGGCAGAGAATTCAATGTCAGCATCATTGGCAATGGACCAACGGCGCAGACCCTGCCGCCAGTCGAAGTCCTTCTCGGTGGCGAGGGGCTCCCAATTTACTCGACGGACGACAAGCGTGGCGCCGCAGGACGCAAGCTCGAGCTTATCGTGCCAGCACCGGTGCCGGCCCGCCTCGCGGAGCAGCTACTACACTTGGCCCGCGAGGCTTTCGCCGTCCTGCAGTGCCGTGATTGGGCGCGCATCGAGTTCCGGCAGAGCTCCGAGGGTCGACTGTACGTCCTCGAAGTGAACACCCAACCAGGTCTCGGGAGCAGAGCTTCCCTGCCTGCCGCTGCCAGGGTGGCCGGAATGAAAGACTTGCCGGCCGTTCTGGAACAACTGGTGGCGGCGGCCGTCGCCCGCTATCGGCAGGACGCCCGATACCATCAAGACAAAGCGTCCGCTTGAACCGCACGAAAGTGATGCAAAGGCGCTCGACGAACGTCGCATGCCTCCGCTGCAGTTGTTCTAGTGCACGAACCCGCTGATCCTGCCGTAAATTCCTGGCCCTTTTCGGCGCTGACAGCGTTGCTCCTCCTCCGAATATCTAGATATGAATTCGTCGGACTAGATATGAATTCGTCGGAGCGCCTTGTCAGCACCCAAAATGACGTCGGAATTTACCGACAGGATCAGCGGGTCCATGCACTAGTTCAGTTGAAACGTGACACCAACCCGCTCCAAGATGAGGAGCCAAGAGGAGTCACCGATGCGCCATCAATCCCGCCGCAAGTTCAGTGACGAAGAGAAGGCAGCGATTCTGCGTCAGCACCTGGTCGACAAGAAGGCCGTGTCGGATGTGTGCGACGCGCACGGCATCCTGTCCCTTCCACAAACTCGACCACTCGATTCCAAACAGACGCCGATTCCAAACAGACGCCCGGACCATCACGGGACTGGTGAGCGAGGGCTACAAGCCTGATCATGGGCAGACCTATCATCCAATCTGTAGCAACACGCCCTCGCTGGCACGAGCCCTCGTCGTTTGCTACCTTGGTAGACACACCTCTAACAGCAGCACATTCTGCGTCCAAAGACGGGCCTAAGCTCCACTCGACCCCGAGGGACGGAAGGAGGCCTCTATGCCAACCATCGCTGCAAGATTCCTCGTACTGTCGTTGCTCACAGTTTCCGCGGTTTCCGCCGCTTCCGGACTTGCCCAAGTTCCGGCCGGCCTGAAAGAATCCGGGCCAGTGGTCTGCCGGGGGATGGAAGACATCGTTCTGGTGAATCGATACATCGAGACCGCAGGCAACGGCGTCGAGGTCCGCGGTAGCTGCGACGTGGAGATCGTCGGCAGTCGGATCCTTGCGGGAGGCGTGGGCGTTCTCGTGGCCGGAAACGGCGATGTCAACATCCACGACAGCTACGTCGAAGGAGCCCAAGGCGGTCTTGTCGTGGCCGGAAACGGCGACATCAACTACGGAAACAGTACCATCCGCGGTGGAACGCGTGTCACCGGTAACGGAGATATCATCGATCTCGGCGGAAACGATGTCGACGGGTTCGCCGGAAGCAACCCGGGCTCGGTCGAGCACGCTCCGTCGGACGTGATCATCGGGCCAGGCGGCATCCGCGTCGTCGATGCGGACGGGACCGTGGTCACAACTGGACCGGGTGGCGTCAGGATCGAAGCCGGAGGTGAGGTCGTCGACGTCACGCCCGGCGGGGTCCATGCACGCAGTGACAGCGAAGTAGTTCGAGTTTCGCCGGGCGGACGCGTCATCGTGGAAAACGATAACGAGACCGTTGTCGTGGACGGCGCCTACGTCAGCATCCGTCCGGGAAGCACGACGGACGTCTCAGGCGATTGGCGAGCAACTAGCGGTTCCTACAGCGCTGCCGATACCAGCCGGATCTTGGTCGAGCTGGGTGCAACGGAATCGTCGGGTAACATCGAGCTCAACCTTGCCGGAGATGTGCTCTTCGATTTCGATAGCACGGACATCCGTCCGGAGGCGGCGGAACAGCTCAGGAAGCTCGCACACATTTTGCGCCAGAGGGCGGCGGGCGAAGTTTTCGTCGATGGCCATACCGACTCCGTGGGCGGCGACGGCTACAACAAGACACTATCGAAACAGCGCGCCGTTTCGGTGATGCACTGGCTCAACACCCACGAGTCGATCCCGGCGTATTTGATGAAAGGGCGAGGAATCGGTGCGAAGAAACCGATTTCGTACAACACCATGCCCGACGGATCGGACCACCCTGAGGGTCGCGCAAAGAACCGACGCGTCGAGATCCGCTTCGCCTCGCGCTGAATACCTCATGAGGGCACCTGCAACCTTTCGCGATTGCGATTCGGGTGCTTCCGCCATCAATTGTTGCTACGCCGCCAGAGGCATTCGAATGCTCGTGGCAGTTGCCTGCGTACGAGTGCCACCGAACGCGATCACGTCGTACGCTATTAATGTTGATACGGATGTCCGCGCGCACACAAAGATCTCCCTGAGCGTCAGGCGCCGGGTGGCGAGTCCGGCCTGCATCGCCGGAGTCCGGGTCTCGCGTCCGAACTTCAGAGCGCCGTGGGGCCTGGCGAAGTTGTAGTAACAGCGGACCAGTTCCAGTTGCTCCTCGAGCTTTTCCTTCGACCGAGCGTGGGAAAGCGTTCGTCGCGCCAGGTACGCCAAGCTTTGCCGGATCGTCAGATTCAGGCGCTCGATGAACGAGGTGTTCAATGTCGACGAATCTTCCGAGTTTTTGAGCGCTTCTTCGAAGCGCCACCTGGCTCCCAGCAGCTCTCTACGTTCGACCTTCACGATGCGATCGTTGCTTCGGGTCTTCAGGACCTGCGCATAGAGCACGGCCGGCCCGAAAACGCGGCGGACGACCTTCTCGTAGAAATCGAATCCGTCGGTGACGATCAGTGGAAAACCCTGGAAATCCATCCGGTCGGCGACGTCGCGCACCAGGGAGAGTGTATTCCGGTAGCTTCTACGCCCAACCACCGTCGATGGCCAGAGACGAGACCCAACTTCGATCGCCGCGAAGATCCACGTTGTTCGGTCCTTGCTGCCGGCGAAGGAGCGAATCTCGTCGGCTTGGAGCTCCTCGACACCGAATCCACTGATTCGTCCGCTGTTGAAACGGCGGCAAGCGTCCGGCGCCTTCTCGAGCCAGCGCGCGACGGTGTTCCAGGCAATTCCCTCGACCCGAGCAACCGCGGAAATGCTGACACCCTCGACTCTGAGAGCGACGACCGTGTCGAAAGTAGCTCTTCGATGCTGGAGACGGTAGTAGGGCGTGCCCTTGGTCGAAGAGAACGTCTTTCCGCATCTGACGCACCGGTATCGACGCCGTTTCCCGGATCTCGTTGTGTAGAAACCGTGGCGAACGATGTTCCCGGAACCGACTTTTCCGTGGAACTTACATGCGGGATTGAGACATCTGCGATTCTTCAATTCGGCTTGGCCCCTGTCAGACGAAAGAACTGCGTCTCTCGAAATCGGGCTCAAACTCTAGCACGCAGATGGGTTATTGCCTGGCCACCAACACTTGATTGCGGAAGCACCCATCGCGGCCTTTGCTGCGCGCGGTCTGTGTGAGGCACTCTTCGAGCTTTGTTTGGAAAAACATGAGATTGCGGCAAGCGCACCGCTTCTCGAGGAAGTGAAAGAAAAGATCAAGACGAAAATCAAGCTTCCCGGCCTTTCGTGAGCCGCGGCTCATTTGACAGCCGCCACGTGGTCGCGCAAGACTTGCGGGTACATCGAACCACGTGTCGTCGTAAACCAAACAAACGGAGGCGTTACATGCGTCACATCCTTACCCTTTTCGTCGTCGGCGTGGTTGCGCTGGCGTTGGCGCCAGCCCCGGCCTCGGCCCAGGCTATGGAGAGTGTCGAGCCCTTCTCGGTCGGTACCTTCAATATTAATGGCTATGAGAAAGTCGGGCTGGTTCTTCGGGACCAGTACGTCGTCGATCTCGAAGCGGCCAATCGGGCACTCGAAATGGGGCCCGGCGTTGCTGAGATCCCGATGCCCGAAGATATGCTTGGGCTCATCGAGCAGTACGAGTATGGCCTGAAGTACCGACTGTACGAGATCGTCAACTCCATCGTGCAGAACGACCAGTTGTCCGCGAGCATGCGGCCGGGCTTCGTTCACGAAGTAGCGGAAGTGGACATCTTGGCCCCCATCCGCTATCCGGGCAAGATCCTGAACGCGGCGGGGAACTTCTACAGCCACACCTGCGAGGGCTGCTCTGCCGAGGAGCAGGCGGCCAATGACCGCGAGATCCGCGCGAACCGCGGCATCCCCTACCTGTTTCTGAAACCGGGTGAAGGCGTTGTGATCGGTGACGGCGAAGAAGTCGTCATTCCAGCCGGCCGCACCGAGACCGACTGGGAAGTGGAGTTTGGCACGGTGATCGGACGTCCCGCCAAGTACGTCTCGGCCACCAATGCCTATGATTACGTCTTCGGTTACACCGTCACGATCGATATTTCCGATCGAGGCGGGCGTCCCGGTGAGCGCACATCCGACTGGCTCGTCGGCAAGGGCCACGATACGTTCGCGCCCATGGGTCCCTGGATCGTGCCGAAGGAGTTCTATGGGGATCCGATGGAGCGTCTCCACCAGCAACTGACGATCGACGGCGTGACGGTTCAGGAAGCGAAAGCCGGTGACATGATCCACTCCATCCCGGAGTTGATTGAGTACGGCTCGTCCATCCTCACCCTGTTCCCGGGTGACGTCGTCAACAGCGGTACCTCCGGCGGCACCTCGTCCGGTGCCTTTGCCGAAGGCACACGCCAAGGTTACCTGCAGCCGGGTGAGACGATCGAGGCCCATATCGAGGGTATCGGCTCGCTGCATCATCCCGCCGTTGCGGGAGAACCGCTGCCGGACGACCTGACCGGCGCGGAGTTGCCGGTGGTTGGCACCTACAACGAAGCCACCGACAGCGACAACTGATCTCGTCGGGCGGACTGCCGCCCAACCGACACGACAAACCATCAGCGCCCTGGGCCCGTCCCGGGGCGCTTTCTTGTGCCTTCGGGGCGTGCCTTCTAAAAACTCATCCTTCCGCGTCAGTCTTGATCTTTCTCGTGAGCGGGCGTCACGATGCCGTCATGATTTGGTCGGTTCTACGCTCGCTCTTCTCGGTGTTCAAGACGCAGCGCTCGCTCGCCATTGAGAATCTCGCTCTCCGGCAGCAGCTCGCCGTCCTCCGCCGTTCGGTGCTTCCGCAACCGAGTGTTGGTGGCGCCTGACCCACACTTGATTGCGGAAGCACCGGCTTAAGTCGTGGATTCAAAGGCGGATCGACTTTTTGCGGACGACAGCGCTAAGCGCCGGCGCCGCCTCATAGCGCCTCGGCGATCGCCTTGCCGACCTCCTCGGTGGTGGCGTGGCCGCCGAGATCGGCGGTGCGAGGCCCGCCCTCGGCGAGCAGTTTCTCGATGGCGGCTACGATCGCCGCCGCGGCCTCGCCGTGGCCCAGGTGATCGAGCATCATCGCGCCGGACCAGATCTGGCCGATAGGATTGGCGATGCCCTTGCCGGCGATGTCCGGAGCGGAGCCATGCACGGGCTCGAACATCGAGGGGAAATCGCCTTCTGGATTGATGTTGGCGCCGGGCGCGATGGCGATCGTTCCGGCCGCCGCCGGCCCCAGGTCCGAGAGGATGTCGCCGAACAAGTTCGACCCGACCACCACGTCGAACCAGTCTGGGTGGAGCACGAAATGGGCGCACAGGATGTCGATGTGGTACTGATCGGTCCTAATCTCCGGATAGTCCCCAGCGATCACGGCGAAACGCTCGTCCCAGTAGGGCATGGTGTGGATGATGCCGTTCGACTTGGTCGCCGAGGTCAGGTGTTTCTTTGGCCGGCTCTGCGCCAGTTCAAAGGCGTATCGCATCACGCGGTCGACGCCCTGCCGGGTGAAGATGTTCTGCTGAACCACCATCTCCTGTTCGGTCCCGGCGTAGAGTCTTCCGCCGATCTCAGAGTATTCGCCCTCGTTGTTCTCACGGACGATGACGAAATCGATGTCCCCCGGCTCGCGTCCGACGAGCGGTGCACGTACGCCCTCGAACAGCCGCACGGGTCTGAGGTTGATGTACTGCCGGAAAGCCCGGCGAATGGGGATGAGCAGGCCCCAGAGCGAGACGTGGTCGGCTACGCCGGGAAAGCCGACTGCACCCAGAAAGATTGCGTCGTAGTCGCCAAGTTGTTCGAGGCCGTCCTCGGGCATCATCCGGCCGCTCGCTTTGTACGTTTCGCAGCTCCAATCGAAGTGCTGCCACTCGAAGGCGAGGCCGTGCTCTCCGGCGACGGCCTCGAGAACCCGGATACCCTCGGGCACCACCTCCTTGCCGATCCCATCGCCCGGAATAACCGCGATACGGTACTTCTTCATCGAAGAACTCCTTCCTGTTAGGCCTCACCCGCGTCCGAGAGGCTCCATGATGCGGTAGAGGTCGCGTTTGCCTTCGAAACCGATTCCCGGAAGAGCGGGAAGACGCACGTAGCCGTCCTCTACGGGGATTCCATCGGCGAACCCGCCGAAGGGCTGAAACACGTTCGGATAGGATTCATTACCGCCGAGACCCAGGCCGGCGACGATGTTCAGCGCCATCTGGTGACCGCCGTGCGGTATCAGGCGCCGCCACGACCAACCGTTCTCACGAAGCATCGACAGCGTCCGCAAATACTCGACGAGTCCGTAGGACAGCGCCGGATCGAACTGCAGCCAGTCTCGATCCGGCCGCAGCCCGCCGTAGCGGATGAGGTTGCGCGCGTCTGGCATCGAGAACAGGTTCTCACCCGTGGCCATCGGCCCGTCGTAGTGGCCCACCAGCTCCGCCTGCAGCGCAAAATCCAGCGGATCGCCCGGCTCCTCGTACCAGAACAGATCGTACGGCGTGAGCGCTTTGGCATAAGCGATCGATTTGTCGAGATCGAAACGGCCATTCGCGTCCACTGCCAGGTTCTGGCCCGATCCGACGATCTCGAGCACCGCCTCGATGCGACGAAGATCCTCGTTCAAGCTCTCACCGCCGATCTTGAGCTTGACGACGCGGTAGCCGGCGTCCAAGTAGCCGCGCATCTCGTCTTGAAGTGCCTCTACATTCTTCCCCGGGTAGTAATAGCCACCCGCCGCGTAAACGAACACTTTCTCGTCGGCTTCCGCCTCGCGGTAGCGCTCGGCCAGCAACCGATACAGCGGCTTGCCTTCGATCTTCGCAACGGCATCCCACACCGCCATGTCGACGACGCCGACAGCGACAGAGCGCTCGCCGTGGCCACCGGGTTTTTCGTTGATCATCATCTGGTCCCAGATGCGGTGGGGGTCGAGGTTGGCTCCATCGTCGCTCCATAGCGACTCGGGCTCGACCGACAGCACGCGCGGAATGAACCGCTCGCGCAACAACGAGCCCTGGCCGTAGCGGCCGTTGGAGTTGAATCCGTATCCGATCACCGGAGCGCCGTCACGAACGACGTCGGTCACGAGTGCAACGACGCTGCACGTCATGACACTGAAATCGATATAGGCGTTGCGGATGGCGGAGCCGATCGGAACGGTGGTCTCACGAATCTCGGTGATTTTCATGGCAGAGAGATCATCAAAACAGAATACCTCCAGGCAACGGCACCTCGAGGCCGAAGGCGAAAACCGCATACAACCCCGTCACCACGGCGAGCGTGCTGACGACGTAGCCGAGGGCGCGCCGAGCTGTCCAGGGCTCATGGTTGGCTACGAGCATGAGAAGGAGGCTCGCGGCGAGGCTGGTGACCCAAAAGCCCACGGCCTGCAGCAGCAGCGCCCATAGGAGCATGATCGCCGCCAACGCCACGCGTCGCAGATTCGAGCCGTCCGGCCGTTGCTCGCGAGGCCGCTCGAACCACCGCCAGACGATATCCATCACCGCAAACAGGATCATCGCCGAGCCAATCGCGCGCGGGAACACGGACCCCAGTGGAGAGAGGTCGCCGGTTCCCCACAATGCGAGAACGCCCAACGCGACGAATCCCAACGAAGCGGTCGAGCTACCCCAAGCCCGTTCCCCTTCCTTCATGCCTCTTGCCCTTTCTTCATGATGGTTCCCCGCTCGCGCCGCGCTTTTGCCGGTAGCGCGTCACCATCGGATAGCTCAGCGATAGCAGGATGAACACCATGATGCCGAGCGAGAGCGGTCGGCTGAAAAATTCCGCCAGCACGCTACCGCGCGCTGTGCCGATGAGATGGCCCTGCACGAAACCGGCCTCGGCGATCGGGCCGAGAATGATCCCGAGCACGATCGGTGACGGCTGGTAGCCGAAGCGATTCAACAGCCAGCCGACGACTCCCAGTCCCGCCATGAGGATCACATCGTCGACGTTGTTGTGGATCGCGAAGCTGCCAATAACCGTCAGAAGACCGATCGCCGGCACCAGAACCGCCTTGGGTATGCCCACGATCGTCTTGAAGGCACCACGGCCGATGATGAGCCCGATGGG
>CAMYKY010000002.1 GCA_947259165.1 uncultured Acidobacteriota bacterium
GCTGTGGCAGCTCAAGCAGAGACCTTCCCCGAGGACGATTTCCCTGCCGAGCTCTACCATCTTCTCCGTGTCGAGACTCTTCCTCAGCTCCACCAGGCGAGCCTCTTCCTCGGCTCTTGCGCGCTCCCGGGCGGCGATAACCGCCACGGCCTCGCTCCGGGGCGTCCAAGCGGGCTCCGGTCCGTTCAGAGGAGAGTGGTAGCCGGCGAATCGAACGAGCATGAGGAACAGGAAGACGAGCGTGACGAGGCCCAGCAGAGGCGGTACGACGAACCGCAGCCGCATGTTCCTCGAGAGTGTGCTCACCGTGATTCCCGCTGTAGCCTTCGCACGTGCTCGACGATGGCCCATCGATCCCCGACGTTGATGGGAAAGGCGTAGCCTTCCATCAGCCCTCTACCCTCGCTGATGACTTCGAAGATCTCCCCGTCCGCCAGGTCGCGAACCCGGGGCTCGCGCAAGTCGGTGCTTTCGAGCCCGCTTCGCTGGTACACAGTCCCTCGGCCGTCCCCGGAGCTCGCGTGACAGGGAGAACAATAGATACGGTATCGCTCTTCGCCACGCGCGAGCGTTTCCTCGCTCGGCTCCTGGGGATTGTCGATATAGCCACGCGCTGGAGCTCTACCGGTGACATAGGCCTCGTCTTCCTCGAGCTCGCCGCGCGCGATGGTCTCGGGAACCGGCGCCTGAGACGTCGAGCCGCTGTAGAAGAAGGGGCTCGGGCCTTGGGCTCCATAGCGCGGCTGATCATCCATATTTGGGTTCAGGTGGATCGGTGGCCGGCGCGACGTACATCCCCGGCAGCCGACCGCCACGAGGAGTGCGAGCAGCACCCCGGCCCGCGCCCCCGCGCGCATCACCGCGGTCACCACGTCATCCCGCGCTCGCATCGCTTTTCCAGTCAGGGTGAGGATTGTGGATTTTGGCCAGGTAGGACGTGCGCGGCTTGTTGTTCATCTCCTCGAGCAGGACGTAGTTTCTCCGGTTGCGTTTTTCTCGAGAGACGCGGCTTTCGAGATCGGCGACGTTGCCAAAGACGATGGCTTGCGAGGGGCAAGTCTGTTCGCACGCCGCTCGGACGTCTCCGTCGCGGAGCTGTCGTCCCTCGCCGTCCGCGGTAATCTTTGCCTCGTTCACGCGCTGCACACAGTAGGAGCACTTCTCCATCACTCCCCGGCTCCTCACGGTGACGTCGGGGTTCATGAGCATCTTGACGGTTTCGGTGTACTCGGCGGTGAAGTTGAAGAAGTTGAAGCGGCGCACTTTGTAAGGACAGTTGTTGGAGCAGTAACGGGTGCCGATGCAGCGGTTGTACACCATCACGTTCAGGCCCTCCCCGTCGTGCACCGTTGCACCCACCGGACAGACCTGCTCGCACGGAGCATTCTCGCAGTGCATGCACGGCACTGGCTGGAATGAAACTCGAGGCTCCTCGGGCCGACCCGAGAAGTAACGGTCGATGCGAAGCCAGTGCATCTCTCGGGAGCGCTCGACCTGGGCTTTGCCCACGACGGGAATGTTGTTCTCGCTCTGGCACGCCGTCACGCAGGCGTTGCACCCGATGCAGGCGTTGAGATCCACCGTCATCCCCCACTGGTAGTCGCCTTCCAGCGACGGCGCCTCCCATAGCGCGGGCGCGTCGTGCCCCAGATGCTCTCGGCCGGCTGGGGGCTCGTTCCGATAGTCTTCGAGCGTCGCCTCGCGCACGAGGTCGCGCCCCTCCATGCTCCAATGTTCCTGAGTGAAGGCAAAATCGTGGCGTCGTCCCACTCGATCGACGCCCAATCCCATGACGGCATGCGGCGCTTCGCTCGTTGTCAGCTGGAAGGCGTCGACGCCCACTCCGTCACCGACGCGTCCGGACTTGGTACGCCCGTAACCGAGCGCCAGCGCGATCGAGCCGTCCGCCTGCCCCGGAAGAACCATCAGCGGAGTCTCGACTCGATGGCCGCCAAGCTCGAGCGCCACTACGTCCCCGGTGTCGACGCCGAGCTCGCGAGCCGTCGCTGGACTCACCAGGGCCGCATTGCCCCACGTCAACTTTGTGATGGGATCGGGAAGCTCCTGCAGCCAGGCGTTGTTGGCAAAACGCCCGTCGTAGGTCGAGGCGGAGGGAACGAGGACAAGCTCGAGCTCTCCCTCGCGAGCCGAAACGTTCACGAGCGAGCCGAAAGCTCTTTGGACCGCTCCTTCTTCGAAGGAGATTTCCGGTGAATCCAATGCGCTGGATTCGAGCACACCATCGTGGAGCGTTCTCCTCCAGCGCGGCTCGACATCCTCTCCCTGGAAGACGTGGTCCTTCCAAGTGTCGCGAACCAGGCGGTAGCCCTCTTCGAAACGGTCCTCGAGCATCGAGGCGACGATCTCGATGGCGCTCCGACCACGAAAAAGCGGTGCTATCAGGGGCTGTACGATGCTCAACGTCCCGTCGGCCGCGCGCACGTCTCCCCAGGCTTCGAGACTATGCGTCTGCGGCAAGTGCCAGCTGGCGTGATCGGACGTCTCGTCGAGATGCGTGCTCAGCTGAATCACGTTGTCGACAGCGCTCAGGGCTTTCGAAAGCTCCAGGTCCGCCGGGGCCGTATAGACGGGGTTGCCTCCCAAGACGACAAGCGTCCGCACCGTCCCTCCGTGCATCGCCTCCGCGAGCTCGGCGAGCTCCGAGCTCCGGCCCCAGCTCAGATGGTCGTCCTCGTGCAGGGTGAGCGTCGTGCCGATCGCACCGAGGGCGCGATTCACCGCGAGGGCGAGGGCGTGCACCGCGGGAGGCTGGCGATAGCCCGTCGCGACCAGCGATCGCTCGGGAAAGGCGGCCAGGTCTCGCGCCAGGATCGCGATCGCGTCCCTCACGTCCTCGTCAAAGTCCGGAAGATCGACGCTCTCGACCCCCACCGGTACGCCGAGCCCTTCGAGCTCCACCGCGAGAGCGGCCAGCACCGCGCCAACGCGATGGCTGGGGACGGCAAGCCGGTGATCCGCGTTCGCGCCGGTCAGCGACAGCGTACTTTCGACCGCGTAGAGGCGGTTCATCTCTTCGTTGACGCCGTCCACCCGCCTTCCCCGCGCGAACCCGCGCGCTTGCGTCACCGCTTCGGCCTCGGTGAGCAGAATGTCCGCGTCGAGACAGACGATGCGCCGCGCGCGTTCCAGGTGAAGCACCGGGCGGAGAGCTCGTCCGGTGAGCCGTCGAACGCCTTCGAGCACGTTCTCCGGGCCGAGCGGCTCGTGCACGACCCAGCGAGCCTCAGGGAAGCGTTCCAGAAAAAGCTCCCTTTGTCGAAACAGGGTGGGCGAGCTGGCAGGCGCCGACAGCACCGCCAGATCCCCGCCGCGCGTGTCGTCGAGCTCGGGCGCCGTTTCTTCCCAAAACGTGAGAAAATCCTCCCACGACGAGGGAGAGAGCGGCGTCTCGTGCTCGGAGCGCCACATGACCCGAGAGGAACGATCGGGATCGTAGAGATCGAGAATCGAGGCCTGCATCCACGCGCTCGCTCCACCGAGCGAGAACGGGTGCAGCTCGTTTCCTTCCACCTTCGTCGGCCTGCCCTCGTGGCTCTCCACCACGACACCGTGACCGTGCCATCCCCACGGTAGCGTCGTGGCGTATCGCTTGGAGACGCCGGGAATCGTGCTCTCGGGAGCGATGACGAAAGGTACGATTTCGTGCTCGGGGCGCCGGCACGAGGCGAGCCCGGCGAGCGCGAAGGAGGCTCCCAGGAGCTCGAGCATCCCACGCCGCGTCACCCCTTTGGGGAGCTCGGCCGCGCCGGCTGGGAACTCCCCGTCCGCGAGCTCGGACAAGGCGGGCGAGCGATAGAGTCGCTCCAGGCTTCGCCAATATCGTTTGCTGGTCTCGGGTGCTGCCGGGTTCATCGTCGAGCTCTACCTCGCGTTCGTTTCAGTGATGGCAAGCGCTACATTCGGTCGAGGGCGCGATTCGGTGATCCCGTTTGAAAGTTTCTGCGAACGTTGCGGGGTCCGATACCCTGGCCCACTTCGGGGTGGTGATCTGATCCAGAGGCCGGAAGTGAGGGTCCGGGTTGCGATGACAATCCAGACACCAGCGCATGCTCAGCGGCTCGACGAGCTCGATCTCCTCCATCTCGGTGACGTCTCCGTGACAGCTCGCACATCCGATTCCCTTGCGGACATGAACGCTGTGATTGAAATACGCGTAGTCGGGGGTCTTATGGACGCGTATCCAACGGATCGGCTCCCCCGTATCCGCACTCCTCAAGAGCGCGGCGACGCTCGGGCTGTCTCGAGCCACGAGAGCGTGGCAGTTCATGCACGTTTGTGTGGGAGGTAGGGAAGCGGCTGCGGACGTCTCCACCGAAGCGTGGCAGTAGCGACAATCGATGCCGAGCTCGCCGGCGTGAAGCTCGTGGCTGTAGGGTATGGGCTGGCGAGGCTTATAGCCGACGTCCGTGTACTCGGGCGAAAAGAAGTACCAGACGGCGAGCCCCCCCGCTACCAACGAGACACCAGCAGCGATGACGACGTAGCGTGGAACATCGTTGACCCACTCCGGAAAGATCTCGGCCACGGCGCTTCCTAGCTACTTTCCATCTTTCTTTTCCAATTCGCTCCCCGGCCACTGGCCTTCGTGTCGTACGGGAGAATACCAAAGCCGCCAGCAAAAGAACATGTGCGTCTCGGCATGGCAATCCAGGGTGGCGTGGTGCGCACCTCATCCCTTGTGAGAGCCGATGGGCGGAGATAGACACACTGAGACAGTCGGTAGCTGAGATTGGGTCGAGGACGATGTCAGTCCCTTGTAGCCGAAATTCATCTGACGCAGCCAGGTGTTGCGCATGAGATCGTAGAGCTCGGACGCGTCGCGCTCGGCTGCTCACCTTCCGGCTGTGATACTTTGACGAACGCCATGCACTTTGGACACTCCGAGACTCTCTGGCAGGAGTTCCCGCAACTCGTCCCTGCGGTTTTGGTGCTCGATCCTATCGAGCCTGTTGTCGATCTGGAGGATCGGCTCGAGCCCTGGCTTCGACGCGCGCGGGAGCGCCTCGCTAAGGGGCCGGAAGCGGAGATGCCCGAGATCGCGGCGTGGCGCCGCGCTTACTCACAGATGGGCTTGAAACCGACCAAGTACCGTTCGGCCGGGGAGGCGCTCCTGCGTCGCTTCAAACGTGAGGGCGAGCTGCCGCGACTCCACTCGGTCATCGACCTCTGTAACGCCATGTCGCTTGCCTTCGCTCTTCCCGTCGCGGTCTTCGACCTCGCGCACGTGGATCAGTTCCTGGAGGTACGCCACGCCCGGGGCACGGAGACTTATCTTGCGTGGAGCGGCGAGACGGAAAGTGTTGCCGAGGGTGAGGTCATCTTCGCCGACGCAGCCGGCCATGCGCATGCTCGGCGGTGGACTTTCCGGCAGAGCCGCAAGTCAACGGTCGGGCCCGAAACCCGCCGCGCCCTCGTCGTCGCCGAGGGACTGCACGCGTCAGCAGACGCGGATGTCCGCGAGCTTCTCGAAGCGCTAAACGAAGAACTCGCTGGAGGATCGGCGGACAAGAACAGCAGGCGCGCCGTCCTGACGGCAACATCGCCGACGTTGGATTTTTGATTTGCCGTTCATCGATCGCATGCAAAATCTCAATTCTCCACCGCTCAACCGGTAGAATTCAGCCCGTCACGGCCACGCCCGCGAGATACAAGTTCCTAAACGTCTTCTCGGGCAAGCTCGCTCACCTCACGCCAATGATGTTGTCGAATACGTGGCCACTCGATTCTTAGCCACGGTGTGTATTTCGATGAATCCCGCCGGAGAGAGCGGTCGAGCTCGTCAGGATCAACGAATTCACACCGATGGATTTCAGTTGGGTTCGCGCCAACAGGTGATGTGAGTAGACCCGCGTAGACGGCGCAAATCTCTTTCTCGGTCCCGCGGTCCTCATACCGCGCTTCGTACTGAAAGGTGAATAGGGGTCGCAGCGGTAGGTCGACACCGAGTTCTTCGGAAAGGCGTCGCCGTGCAGCAATCATTGCGTCTTCTCCCTTTCGGGGATGGCTGCAACAACTATTGGACCAGAACATAGGCCAGAGAGACTTGCTGCCGCTGCGTTGTTGTAGAAGAGTTTCGAGTCGCTTGTTGAAGAGGAAAACAGAAAATGCACGGTGGAGTAGCCCGTCTTCTTTGTGACAGTTTGCTTTCGTCTCGTAGCCAAGTATGTTGTCGTCGTTGTCGACGACAATCAACAACTCGGATTCGGAGGAAACTATTGGGTCATTAGCCATTGTCGCATTCCCAGACGATGAGTGAGTACCCGTCAGGCCATACCGTTGTGAAGGTTAGAACGAGCGCGAGTCTTCGATAACATCTCATCGCATCAGTACTCGCGCCAAAACATTCCGATCAACGACTTGGCTCGCGGGCTCATGGTCCGCATCGACAACTATTCCGCTGCGGCGGACGCGTACGTTGCCGCGCTGCACCCGTGAGATTCTTAGACCGCGTCATTGGTAGAAACGGTGACGGTCGATCCACAACGCCCACCATGGGAAAACCCACATCGCTAAAGCCACGGCCGCCACCGCGTTCGAACTTGGCGGCGGAGGTGACCACGGTTGCGTGATCCAAATGACGCTCGTGAGACCCACCAGTGCCCTGAACGCCCATTTGCCCACCGCGTCTCGAGGCTTCAGCGTGCGTACATAGATCGCGATTGCGACAACGAACAGCCCGCCCTCCACAATAATCGTCGCCGGGACGGAGTTCCAGAGTCCAAGCCCGAACTTCGGACCCCCAGGCCACAGAGGAAGGTCCGGTCGATGGGTCACAAAATCAAGCACCCAGTGACTGACCACCACGGCTCCGACGAGTAGCGAAACCCGCTGGCTCTTGGTGATCCCGTAGGCTAACACCCAGCCAACCACTCCCCAGAAGGCGGCCATGATGAGGCTGTGGCTCCATGGGTAGGATTCGAACGCCAGAGGTGTGAATGCGGTATTGCCGGGCGCGACGGATACCGTTTCGACGCCGGCGAGAACGAGCAACGGCCACAGCAGGTCAAGACCAAAGGACGCAGCCACGAGCGCAGGCAACGGCGTTTTTGGCTCGAAAGCTTTCGCCCCGAGCGATACAGCCAGGTGCCCAACGAACACGATCTATCTACCTATTTGCCACCGTCACAAGGGCGCCGAGAAGACTGTTTGACCAAGTATTTCTTTGTTGATGTAGGCGACCGTCTCGTGAAGTGTCTCGTAGGGGTCGCGGGCGCGAAAGCCGAGCTCGCGCTCCGCTTTTCCGGCGTGGAGGTACCAAAACCGTTGCCCCATCTCTGCGCTGATACGATCGACGGGCGGCGCTTTGTCGAGTTGACGGTAAAACGCGTCCACCGCCATCCCCGCAAGCGAGTACATCGACTCCGGCAGCTTGACTCGCGGGCCTTTCACTTTGCTGATGCGCTCGAGTCGTTCGAAGAACACCTTAAAGGTCCAGTTCGGTCCGCCGAGAAGATAACGCTCGCCGGGTTGACCTTTCTCCATCGCACTTCGAAGGGTCTCCGCGACGTCGCGGACGTCGACAAAATTCACGCCGCCAGGAGGGATAACGGGAACATCTCTCGCAAGAAACCTCAAAACATCTTCCGTCGACGAGAGCTTCTTGTCGCCGGGGCCAAGAAGAAGACTCGGGTTCAAAACAACGAGCTCGGGACCCCCTTCACACTCCCGCCTCGCCGCCTCTTCCTGATAGAGCTTACTAGTGTAGTACGGCCAGCCGCCGATGAGCTCGAGCGGAGGACGCGCCGTTTCATCGGGCACCGTCTTGCCGTTGTCCGTTACCGCGATTGTCCCGCTCGTTGACGCCAGCACGATGCGCTTCACACCGGCGCTTTTTGCCGCGCGACAAAGCGTCGTCGTCCCCTCGACGTGAACTCGGTAAAGCTCCCGCACGTCGTCCGGGTTGCGTGAAACTTTTCCGGCAAGGTGATAAATCTGCTCGACGCCATCGACGGCTTTTTCAACCGCCTCCGCATCGAGCACCGACCCCTCGACACTCTCGACATCCGCAGCTGAGCCCGTTAGCCGACTCGCGCGCACCAACACCCGAACCTCGCCGGGCTCGAGTAACCGAATTAGATGCGACCCAAGAAACCCCGTCGCCCCTGTTACTAGAATCTTAGCCAAAAGAAAAAGCTTTCCTATAATTTCTTCCCAACCGTGACCGGTTGTCGCGCTTTCTTCTCCGTCAAGAAGAACTCCCGCACGCCTTTGACTTCCGCTTCCAGATCGATTTTGGCTCCATCGCGCGCGTGCTCGACGATGCGTTGGGCGAGAAGGGCAACCGCGCGCTCTGAGTCCGAGCGTGACAGCCCGTCGGAGACCTGCAAAAGAGTCTCGTAGGAGAGAAAAGGACCGATGCTCGCGCTCACGTCCCTCGATTGCGGGTACCACTTACCTGGAGGAAGCGCTCCGTAGGTGGAAAGATGCATGGGAAGGATTCCGACCTTCGCGCGTAGCACGAGGTGCCCGATGCCGCGCTGAAACGGCTGCATGACGCCCGAGCGAGACCGGGTTCCCTCGGGGAAAACGAGGACATTGTAGCCTTGCTCGAGCAAGTGAAAAGCCCATTCCAGGGATTTCCTCAAGGAACCCTTTCGCTCCATGGGAACCAGGTTCGTGAAGTTCTCGAAAACCGTGCGCTTGACTTTGTTATCGAAGAAGTAGTCGGCCGCGGCCAAGGCAATGAGGTTTTCTCCCGAGTCGCCGAGGGCCATCTTGACGAGCCCCATGTCGAGGTGAGACGAGTGGTTGGCAACGACGATGAAGTGGGTATGGTCGGGGATATTGGCTTGGCCTTTGAACTCAGGATTCAACGCGTCATGGTAGAACCAACGCTGAGCCACGGAGAGCCCCTTCTTTCCGATCTCCTGAACAAAGGGCGGAAGATCGATTTTCTCCGTCTGGTCTTCTTTACTTTTATCTGGCCCGCTTCTCCCAAATTGCTCGCCCGCTCGCGGTCCGCGTCTGAGACTATCGGCGAGCTCGCGAATCCCTGACAGGGACATCAAGACGTCGGGCGAAAGGCTCTCGCCGGTTCGGCTCTCGATGGCACCGGAGAGCTCGCTATACATCAAGCTATCGAAGCCAAGCTCGTCGAGGCTCCCGTCGAGTTTCACCGCCTCACGAGGCTTCTCCGAGACTCGCGCCACGATATCCAAGAGCCAGTTTTTGTCGGCCGCACTCAAGGTAACGTCCTTCGAATCGAGTTGGCGTTTATCCTGGAGCCATGCCACGAGCTCGCGCCGTTTGACCTTGCGGGTCGCCGTCCGCGGGAGCTCTTCATCCCTCAGCTCGAAGATCTTCACGCGTTTGTATAGGGGTAGTTTCGCAGAAACCTCGCGAACGTGAAGTTCTATTTTCTTGTCGAGGTCTTCTTCTTTCGAGTCACGATTGGGCACGAAGACCGCAGCGACTTGTTCGCCCGCACCATCGGGGAGCCCGACAACCGAGAGCTCCTGGATCAGGTCTTCATTCGCATAAAGCTCCTCGAGCTCATCGGGGTACACGTTCTTGCCGTTGCGATCGACGATCAGCTCCTTGGAACGTCCGACGATGTAGAGGTTCCCGTCCTCGTCCAGCCGGCCGAGATCACCCGTGTACAGCCAACCGTCGCGCAGCGTCTCGGCGGTGGCTTTTTCGTTCCCGTAGTAACCCGCCATCACGTTCGGCCCGCGAGCAATGACTTCGCCGACGCCGCGCCGATCGGGTTCTTGGATTTTTATCTCGATACCAGGAAGCGGCCGTCCGACACTTCCGGACACGACACTTCCTTCGGGTCGCGTCACCGTGAGTACTGGAGAAGCCTCGGTCAGCCCATAACCTTCGTTCAAGTTGAAGCCGAGACCTCGGAACGTTTTGAGCGTCGGCTCCGAAAGGGCCGAACCCCCACTGATGAGGTAGCGAATCCTGCCGCCGAACGCAGCATGAACCGGCAAGAACAAAAGAGGCCCGAAGTTGAGTGGGGTCTCGTCTCGCAACAAGTAGTTGGCGTCAATGAGCGCCGATGCGATTTCCTCGAGCCGTGCAGAGCGATCCGAGAACCGGCCGAGGATACGCCTCTTCAGTAAGTCCCACAGGGCGGGCACACCGACGATACAGGTCACGTGACCCTTCTTGAGCTCGCGGTTGAGATTATCGCCGTTGACTTCCTTCAAATAGGTGATCTGAGCGCCACGACTCAACGGCAGAAGAAAACCGGTCGTGAACTCGAACGAATGATGAAGCGGCAAGACGCTCAGCATCCCGTCATCATGGTTGATGTCGTAGACCGAGAGAAGCTTCGCAAGCAGGCTCGTGAAGTTCTTGTGAGTCAGCATCACGCCCTTCGGGTTGCCGGTCGTTCCCGAAGTGAAGATAATCGATGCGGTCGTCCCCGGACTCACCGTCTTTGGAAGCTCGGAAATACGTTTTTGTTCCGTCGCTTCAGTCGTGAGCACGAAGACTTCGTCAAAGGTCCAGATCGCAATCGACTCGTCGAGGTCCTCGCGAAGCCCGGGGTGTTTTGCGAGAAGCTCGGGGCTGATGATGAGCCCGCGCGCATCGCCGAGACCGACGAGCCGGACAATCTCTTCGGTGCCGACCTCCTTTTCGAGGGGAATGACGGCGGCACCGGTGCGAATGATACCGAAGTACGTCATGCCCCATTCGGGGCCGTTGTCGGACAGCAGGGCGATGCGGTCGCCTCCGCCAACGTTTTTGCCCTTCAGAAACGCGGCCGCGCGCAGCGCACACTCGCGCAAATCGCCGTAGGTGTAGCGCTCTTCGCGCCCATCGCGCTCGATCCGCATCGCGAGGCGCCCGGTGTGGTTTTTAGTGCAAGCATCAAAAAGCTCGACGAGGTTTTTATAGGTGTAAACCCGGCGAGGCTTGGCCGTCTCCACCTCGTCGAAGCGAGGGAATACCCACTTTTTCAACCCCGGCAGATGAACTCTCAGCCAGTAGTCGTACCAGTCGATTGCCTCCGGCTCGAACGTGAGCGAGCGGTCTTCAATCCGAGCGAAGAGTTTTCTCGTGTTGTCGGTGCGGAACACGTAGTTGTTGTCGACAATGAAGGGACGAAACGTGTCGTAGTGTTCTTCACCTTCGCGGGCAAACGCTTCGAAGCGCTCCACCGCGTCTTTTGCCTGTGCGACGAGCGGGGCAAAGGGCCCAACTTGGCGCGCGGTCACGTGACCGAGTGCTTTCGAGATGTGCTTCGTCGCTTTGTGAAGAAGCGGCATCGAGTATTTCTCGAAGCTTTCCGGCTCGACCGCTTGAGCCTCCATCCGCGCCGCTATCTTGTTGAGAATTCGGCTGCCTGACGACTTCCCGAGAAAATACTGCCGTTTGTAGAGTCCGAGCAAATCCACCAGCCGGCCCAGCCGCGATGGATTGGTATCGCCCGACGCGACCTGATAGACGAGCTCGGGCTCCTCGAGCATCGTCTGAGCGCTGACCGCGAGCGCCGCCGAAGCGACCAAATCCACGGGGATGACGTCCAAGATGACGTCGGTGTTGACCGGGAACAAGTTCTGGCCCCGCATTGCCATCCGCACTAGCGGCGCGGTCGTGGTGAAGCCTTCGTTCCAACCGGGGAAAGGGAACTCGAGTGCGCTTTCAACAATCGCCGGTCTGAGGATCGCACGAGCGATCCCCTCTTCGGCGGCGACCAACTGTTCACCCAAGCTCTTGGTATAGGTGTAAATGTTGGACCAACCCCAGCCTTGCGCCTTCTCGATCCCGAGATCGGTCAGTCGCGATCGGATCCAATTCTTCCGTTCGCGCGCGATCGCGAGGCTCATCGCTTTGTCGTCCCCGGGATCGCGGCCTTCTTCCAGGAAACGCTCTTGGGCTGCTTCGCGGAACCGATCGGCTAGTGATTTGTCGCGCGCCTCGTCCTTCACGCGCGCCGCGAGTCGCTCGCAATCATCAATCTCTTTGTCGACGGTAAACTCCGAGGACTCGACGCGCCGTCGCGGGAAATAGCCTATGAGGGGCTCGTTCTCCCAGACTTCTCCGGATCGATTCCCGGCGACGAAGCAGGTGCTCACGTGCACGAGGGCCGGGCGTTTCATCCGCTTAGCGAACGCGATCGTATTGAGGGTGCCGTTCACGTTGGTCTTGAGGGCCGCTTCGAGCGGCGGGTTGAAGGTCACCCGCCCCGAAGAGTTGAGAAGGACATCGATATCGTCGGCGATCGCCTGCGCTCGTTCTGCTCCGAGCCCAAGATGCTCGCTGGTGATATCGCCACCAACGACGACGACTTTCTCGCGAAGAAATTGGTCGACGTCTTTGCCGTAGTGCTTACGCAGCGGGTCGAGCGCAGGCGACGGGACGATCGACTCCCAGAACCGGCTCTCGCTTTCCGCTTCCGAGCTCGCGCGCACCATGAGATAGACGCGGCCGATACCGGGGAAGCGATCGAGGAGCATGCTCAGACAGACCTTGCCGAGAAAGCCGGTTCCGCCGAGCAGAAAAATGCGGCGGCCCTCGAACGTCTTGGTGAGGTCGATCGGATTCATACAGTCGGGTCTATTCGACGTCGGGAATCAGAATGGGTGGCAGGTGCAGCATCGTGATCTCGGCGGTGCGCCCTAAATGGCTTCGCGCGTTCGCGATCGCTTCGGCCAGGTTCTGGGCTCGATCCCAACCGAGCATCTCGGGCACGTGCTGGTTCTCGGCGCCGGCGGCGATGATTTTGCTGACATGGCGTCTTCCGTTCTCACCCCAGTACCACATGAAAAACGGGTGTGCGCCGTGGTACGCGTTGCCTTGCCGGTACATTTGTATATAGCTCGGATTGTTAGCGAACTCCTCCTCGTACTTCTCGCGCAAGGTGAACGGGTCTCGTGTCTCCGGCAGCAAACGGTGAAAGAACTCGATGTAGCTCGGGTGGAATTTCGCGTCGAAATCGTCGTAGCACGGGTGGCACAGTATGAGCACCCCGCCTTCGCGCACGAGCGGCTTGCCGCGATAGAGGTTGAAGAAGTAGCCGGGACCCATCACTTGAACCAAAAGCGGATTCAAGATCGAGTTCACGTTGTACGGCGAGATGTAGGGAACGCCGACGATCAGAATGTCGCACTGGCCTTTCACCTTGACGGCGTACTGGTCGAAGCAACGCTCCAGTGTCTTGTCGTGCACGGGATCGGTGCGGCCGGCGTAGCAAGCGATCATCTCGAACGGCGAAGGGATGTTGTGGAAGAAGGTCCGTTTCATCGCCCTTGGGAGCTTCGACGTCGTCCACATGGTTGCTTTGAGCTTCATCCGGTCGAGCTCGGTGAAATCGTCTTCGTTCTTGCCGAGAAACTCGAGCTGGTCCGAGTACATGCGGTTGTTCAACACCGTCTCGATGTGGAACACGTTGAGATGCTCGTCCACGAGCGCCCCCATGCGCACACACTTGTGGTTGAGCTCGGACTTCGCCGGATCCATGTAACCGTTGGAGTCAATGATCGTTTGCGGCTCGTGGTGGTGCGTCAGGCTCGAGTAGTCACAAAGGCCTACCGTCACCGATTTGTGACCGCCGTCCATCGGGACGAGGTTGATGTTGATGTAGATGACGAGATCGCTTTCGCACGCGCGTCGATTGATACGCAGGTGCTCGCCGTGGCGAGTCTCGCCCAGGCTCACGAGCCCATCTGGTTGTTCGGCGTCGTGGCAATAGTAGCGAGCGGGGTAGAACGCGTCGTGTATTTCAGTCCCCACCATGCGACGCATCTCGCCTTCCGTCATTTTTCGATGGAGGGAGTTGGCGACGATAATGTGGATATCGTCGACGCCGTGGTCGGACAGAAGCTCGAGAACGACTTCGAGCGCCGTCTGGCGAGTATCGGGGGTCACCATCGGCGGCAACGGGAGGCTGATGTCGTCGACCGCAATCGTGATCTTCATCCCGGGTTGCAGTTGCGCATGGAGTGGGTCGCACCCGAGCGGATGATTGATCGCATGGCGAATGGCGCCCCGTGGATTCGGGAGTCCCTGGATCGGCGGCTTGGGGTAGATGACTCGGGTCCCGACGGGGAGGTCTTCTTCCAGGAAGTCTTCGCCGGATTGAATGATGCGCGGCGCGGAATCGGTATCGATATGTACCGTGCCAGGGTCTAGCTTTCTGCGTAAAACGGGCATGCGTTTTTCTATTGAAGGCTCACAATGGGCCAATCGTGGCGCAGAGCCGTGCTCTTGAGCCGAAGGTCAGGGTTGGTGGCCGTGGGATGTCCAACAACGGACAACATCGGCAAATCGCTCATGCTGTCAGCGTACGCGTAACAGTCGTTGAGTTGGAGGCCTTCTTTCTCCGAATAGGTTCGTATCCAGGACGCCTTGGTCGCGCTTGCCATAATGGGTGGTTTCAGCCGCCCTGTCGCGCGGCCATCGACGAACTCGAGTTGGTTGGCAACGTACTCGGTAATACCCAGATAGCGGAGCAGCGGCTGGATAGTGATATCGAGTGCGCCGGTCACGACGACTTGTCGTAGTCCCGTGCGGCGGGAGCTGTCGACCAGCGGGAGTGCGCCCGGGTAAACGGCTGGAAGGACCACTTCCTGAAACAAGTCTTCCGCCAAATAGCGAAGCCGATCTTCGGATTGACCTTTGTACCATTTGAAGAAGATGTCGTTGAACACTTTGCGGCTGTAGGCATCGGCGGCCATGAACAGCGGGAGTCCGGCGACGGTTGCTAACGTGCGGCCCAGGCTCTTCAAGATTCCCTGGTCGTTGCGGGCATAGAAGGCGAACACATGCACCAGATTGGTGCTCACCAGCGTCCCGTCGAGGTCGTAAAAAGCTGCTCCAGCCACGTCGTTATCCCTACTGCTCTCAAGCAGTTAGTTGTGAAACATTACATCTTATGTCTTTCGGGCGCGGCGCTCAACCTTGACGCGAGCACACCCTTGCCGTGCGGGGGGCGTAAGTCGTAGCTACGTCTAGGGATTGACCGGAAGGGAGCGTCGACGTAGGATGAGGGATTATGTTGCCGTACACCCTGGAGGGCCCATCCTTATGACACTCCGCCGCGCCGCCATCACCTCAGTCGGCCGTTTCTTACCCGAAAAGGTGTTGAGCAACCAAGATCTCGAGGTTCTCGTCGAGACATCCAATGATTGGATCGTCGGACGCACCGGGATCCGAGAGCGCCGTATCGTCGAAGAGGGCACCGGCACGTCCGAGCTCGCCGCCGCGGCCGCCCAGGAAGCACTCGACCGACGCGGTATCTCCGCTGACGATATCGACCTCATCATCGTTGGCACCGTCACCCCGGACATGATGTTCCCGTCCACCGCGTGCCTCGTGCAGGACAAGCTCGGGGCGTCCCGAGCCTGGGGGTTCGATCTCTCGGCAGCGTGCTGCGGCTTCGTCTACTCGTTGACAGTGGGCTCGCAGTTCATCATGAGCGGCGCACACGAGCGCGTTCTCGTCATCGGCGCAGACGTGATGAGCAGCATCATCGATTACAGAGACCGAGCGACGTGTGTCATCTTTGGCGACGGCGCGGGCGCAGTTCTCCTCGAGGCGGCGAACGGGGATGAGGGTCTCATCGGCTACCAGCACAAAATCGAGGGCCATGGCGGACAGTATCTGTACATGCCCGGCGGCGGAAGCCAACACCCCGCATCCGCGAATACCGTCGAGCAGAAGATGCACTACGTGCACCAGGACGGACGGCAGGTGTTCAAATATGCCGTGCGCCGAACCTACGAAACAACGACGTCTCTTCTGGCACGCGAGGGTTTCACACCCGACGACGTGTCGCTTCTAATCGCCCATCAGGCCAACATGCGCATTCTCGACGCCACCCGCGACCGGCTCGGACTTCCCGAAGAAAAAGTCGTCAAGAACATTCACAAGTTCGGCAACACCACCGCCGCGACTATCCCCCTCGCGCTCTACGACGCCCTCGAAGACCGCCGTCTCGACAAAGGCGACTTGATTCTCTTCAGCTCAGTAGGAGCCGGCTTCACCGCCGGGGCATCGCTATTCCGCTGGGGCGGGCTCAGAAGCTCCGGCGAATGAGCGCGCACGAAACCGACAACGCCAACCGGCTCATCGACGAAACCAGTCCCTACCTCCTCCAACACGCACGCAACCCCGTGGCGTGGTACCCGTGGGGCCCTGAAGCACTCGAAAAGTCGCGCGACGAAGACAAACCGATCCTGCTCTCGGTCGGCTACTCCGCGTGCCACTGGTGCCACGTCATGGAGCGTGAGTCTTTCGAGAACGACGAAATCGCCGCGTTGATGAACGAGCACTTCGTTCCCATCAAGGTCGATCGAGAAGAAAGGCCGGACGTCGACGAGATCTACATGAACGCGGTGCAAATGATGACGGGCTCAGGTGGATGGCCGCTGACCGTGTTCCTGACGCCAGCACTCAAGCCTTTCTACGGCGGTACCTATTTCCCTCCCGACGATCGCTGGGGACGACCCGGCTTCAAAACCGTACTCACCGAGCTCGCACGCGTGTTCTCGGAAGAAAAGGCGCGCATCCAGGAAGCATCCGACGCGCTCACCGAGCGCCTTCAAACCCTGTCTGTCACATCGAGAAGTCCCGAGATTCTCACCCGCAGCGCGGTGAGCCTGGCAGCCCGAGAGCTATCCGCCCGATTCGATAGCCGGGAGGGTGGGTTCTCGCCAGCGCCTAAGTTCCCACCGTCGGGATCGCTATCGCTACTGCTGCGCCACTTCCGCACCAGCCAAGATCCCGAAGAGCTCCAGATGGTGGATCTCACCCTCGACAAGATGGCCGCGGGCGGGATGTTCGACCAGCTCGGGGGCGGCTTTCACCGCTACTCAACAGACGAGTATTGGCTCGTCCCCCATTTCGAGAAGATGCTCTATGACAACGCGCTTCTCGTGCCCGTGTACCTCGAGGCCCACCAGGTCACGCAAAAGCCCGAGTATGCTCGCGTTGCTCGCGAGTGTCTCGAGTGGGTTCTCCGAGAAATGCAGGCGGAGAGCGGCGGCTACTACTCTACGCAGGACGCGGATAGCGAAGGCGTCGAAGGTAAGTTCTACGTTTGGTCTAAGGATGACGTGGTCGCTCTCGTCGCAGCGGACGCCGAGAAGTTCAGCAAAGCCTACGACGTAACACGCTCTGGCAACTGGGAAGGGGCCAACATCTTGCACCTGCCGGGTGGTATCGCATCATGGAGCGAAGAGCTCGAGTCCGCGCGACGGTCCCTACTGGAACAACGCGAACAGCGCATCCATCCCGGTCTCGATGACAAAGTGCTCACGAGCTGGAACGGCCTCATGATCATCGCGATGGCGCGTGGCTATCGCGTCCTGAGAGACGATCGGTTTCTCGAATCGGCTCGACGTGCGGCGCGGTTCGTCGAATCAACGATGTTCGATGGCGATCGTCTGCTGGCAACCTATCGGAACGGTCGAGCCAAGCTCAAAGCGTATCTCGACGACTACGCTTTCTTGCTCGCAGGCTATGTCGAGCTTTTTGCATGCGACTTCGACGTGCACTGGCTCGAGCAAGCGAAGCGACTCGCATCGGCGCTGAAAGAGCTGTTTCTCGACGACAACAGCGGCGGATTCTTCTTCACCGGAAAGGACCACGAAACTCTGATCACGCGGACCAAAACAGGCTACGACGGGGCCATTCCGTCCGGAAACGCGATGGCCGCCACTGCCCTGCTGAAGCTCGCTGAGTTCACGGGCGACAGCGACTTCGAGCACCTCGCCGTCGAGACGTTGCATGCATTTCAGCTACAAATGGAGCGTTCGCCGAACGGTTTCGCCCAGATGTTGGCAGCTCTCGATTTCTATCTCTCCGACAAACGCGAAGTGGCCGTCGTCGGTCGAGCCGCCGCGCCCGCTGTGCAAGAAGCGATGGAGCAGCTTTGGGCGATTTACGCACCCAACGTCTCCATCGCACGCCTCGACTCCGAAGCCGAACCCCCGAGCGGGGTCCCGTTGTTCGAAGGCAAGACTCCCGGCGACGATCCAAATCTCCCGCGTTTGTATTTGTGCGAGAACTACGCCTGTCAGGCGCCGACCGACGATGTGAACGCGGTCATTTCGGCCCTCAGAAAGTAGATGCTAGAATGAGTGCATGATGCGGAGAATCGTCGCTTTTGTCGTCGCGGTTATCTTCCTGGCACCCCTCGCAAGCACCTCCACGGTCGCGGACGGGCCAGAGCTCAAACTCAAAGGCCCGCGGGCAACTTTCATGAAGCCGCGCATGCCCAACGAGCGAAGCCGTGGGGGCGTCTCAATCCGCATCAGCGCAATTCTCGAACAACTCGACGAAGCGGAGGACCCGGAAGAGTACTACTGCCTCGAGCAGGTTTGGGATTGGGACGACGAAACGGACTCTGAGTACGCCCCCGACTGTGACCCCTACGAAGAAGGCATGGAAATCGAGACCCGCTTTAGCTCGAGCCACCAGTATCGGTATCCTGGAAGCTATACCGTGTGGCTGCGATTGCAACGAAACGGCGAAACGGTGATCGCTGGTAATGTGAGAATTCAGATCCGCGGCTAGCGACTGCTCCCAAAATCTCGCCGTAGCCCAAAACGTGCCCGTGCCCGCGTGCGTGCCCGACCCGACGCGACCCCTCGCAAATCTCCCCAAGAAGCGTGTCGGTACCTTTATCTCGAGCTACCGCGATCTCGGGAACGGGAACGAGAGATTTCTTTTACGGACGGGAGTAGATCAACAACTCTTTGATTTTCCCTCGTCCCCCACCTTTGGAGTTGATCGAGCGCGGCACCTCCACTTCATCGATCGTCGGGGCGGGTGAGAGCGCCGAGTACAGGTCGCGAATTAGCGCGGTGTCGCTGTTCGAGAGAATCACACAAGCCCCGCGAGCGGCCATAGCCTCGAATGCTTGTGCGAGTCGTTCTTGCTCCGGTCGGTGGAACCCGTCGCGCGTGTAGCTCGTGAACTGGCTAGTTTGAGACAGTGGATCGTAGGGCGGATCCAGATAGACGATGTCGCCGGCTCCACACTCGCTGGTGATGTCGCGAAAGTCGCCAGAACGAAGCTCGGTGCCCTCGAGCGCCGTCGCGACTGCGAGAAGGTTCTCTCGGTCTACGATCTTCGGGTTATCGTAACGGCCGATCGGAACGTTGAACCCGCCCTTTCGATTCACCCGGTACAGGCCGTTGTAGCAGGTTCGATTGAGATAGATGAAGCGGGCGGCGCGCTCGACGGGTGCGTGTGGCACCCGGCCGCGCACGGCGTAGTAGTGCTCCTCGCTGTGCATCAGCGCGTGGGTTTCGAGCTTGGCGAGAACTTCGTCGACGCTGTCCCGAATCGCTCGATAGGCGCTGATGAGCTCCTCGTTCGAGTCACCAATGACGCCGGGAAGATCGGGAAAGCTGCGGCGCATCCAAAAGAACATAGCGCCGGCCCCTACGAACGGCTCGACGTAGCGACGGTAGGTTCGCCCCCTCGGAATGCGCTCAGCGATGGCACCCACGAGCGAGCCTTTCCCGCCGGCCCACTTGACGAACGGGTGCGCGTCTGGAGGAGAGAGCCGGACTTCGCCCGCAGCAGCATCGCTCATGACAGCGACGCTATTGTACAGGACTCGAAACAACGAAGCGCTCACCCAGTCTTAGCGGTGAGAGATTTGCTCAAGAGCTGTTGCGGGCTTGCCGTGCGGCAGCTAGACGAGCCTCGGCGCGCTCGAAGTCCGCGCGAGCCGTCTCCATCTCGTAGGCCGTGCCGAACTCCTGCAAACGTTGTTCGGCACGAGCTTTTGCGGATTCGGCGCGTTCTAGATCGATATCATCCGCGACCTCGGCGGTCTCGACGAGGATGGTGACCTTGTTGGGAAGCACTTCGGCAAAGCCCCAGTGAACCGCCACGAAATGGTGGTCCTTGCCCATTCGGTAGCGTAGCTGGCCGGCGCGAAGCTGGCTCATGAAAGGCCGGTGGCCAGGCAGCACACCGAAATGACCGAGGATTCCCGGCGCTTCGACTTCGTCCACATTCTCGCGAACGACGACACCTGCTGGAGTCACGATCTCGAGCTCGAGGTTTTGTTCTGCCATGAGTCAGTCTTTCGCGCTACGGATTAGGCCGCGCTCATCTTCTCGGCGTTTCGCTCGACCTCGTCGATACCGCCGGCCATGTAGAACGCTTGTTCGGGGATATGGTCGAGCTCGCCATCGACAATCCGCTTGAAGCCTTGGATCGTGTCCGCGAGCTGCACGTATCGGCCGGGGCGTCCGGTGAACTGCTCGGCCACGTGGAACGGTTGCGAAAAGAAGCGCTGGATTTTCCGGGCGCGAGCGACGCTGATCTTGTCGTCCTCCGACAGCTCGTCGATACCGAGAATCGCGATGATGTCCTGGAGGTCCTTGTAGCGCTGCAGGATCTCTTTCACGTTGCGGGCGACGTTGTAGTGCTCATCGCCGAGAATGCGCGGATCGAGGATGCGCGACGACGATGCGAGGGGATCCACTGCGGGGTAGATACCGAGCTCGGCGATTTGACGCGAGAGGTTGGTCGTCGCGTCGAGATGCGAGAACGTCGTCGCCACGCCCGGGTCGGTGTAGTCGTCGGCGGGAACGTAGACAGCCTGAATCGACGTGATCGATCCCTTGTCGGTCGACGTGATCCGCTCTTCGAGGGTTCCCATTTCCGAAGCCAGCGTGGGCTGGTAACCGACGGCGGAGGGCATACGCCCGAGCAGCGCGGAGACCTCCATGCCGGCGAGTGTGTAGCGGTAGATATTGTCGATGAACAACAAGACGTCCTGCCCCTCTTCGTCGCGAAAGTACTCGGCGACGGTCAAGCCGGTAAGACCGACACGAAGACGCACGCCGGGCGGCTCGTTCATCTGGCCGTAAATGAGCGCGGTCTTCTCGATGACGCCGGATTCGGTCATCTCGCGATAGAGGTCGTTGCCTTCACGCGTTCTCTCTCCCACACCCGCGAACACCGAAAACCCGCCGTGTTGCGTGGCAATGTTGTTGATGAGCTCCATGATGATGACGGTCTTGCCGACACCGGCGCCGCCAAACAGCCCAACCTTGCCGCCTTTGACGTACGGCTCGAGAAGATCGATGACTTTGATCCCGGTCTCCGACATCTCGAGCTTGGTGCTCTGCTCGGTGAAACCGGGTGCGGGACGGTGAATCGGAAGCCGCTTGTCGGTCTTGACCTCGCCCTTTTCGTCCACCGGCTCGCCGAGCACGTTGAGCACCCGCCCGAGCGTCTCGCGACCGACCGGAACCGAGATGGGCTGCCCGGTGTCGAGCGCCTTCATCCCGCGAACCAGTCCATCGGTCGGCTGCATCGCTACCGTGCGCACACGGTTTTCTCCGAGATGCTGCTGGACTTCCACGGTCACTTCGAGCTTCTCGGTGGAGAGCTCCCCCTCGTCGACGATCCGTACCGCGTTGTAGATCGCCGGTAGCTGGCTGCTCGTAAACTCGATATCGACAACGTTACCGATGACCTGGACCACGCGGCCCACGTTCGTATGTTTCCACAGCGTCATGCGTTGCTCCTGGCAGACGGGGCGTCGCCCCTCCCGCAGACTTCTATTTCTTGATCGCCTCGGCTCCCGAAACGATCTCCAAAATCTCACGCGTAATCGTGGCTTGCCTCACTTTATTCATCGTGAGCGTCAACTTCTCGATGAGCTCGCTCGCGTTCTTGCTCGCGTTCTCCATCGCAGTCATTCTAGCCGCGTGCTCGGCGGCAGCAGACTCCAACAACGCGTGCCACACCTGATACTCGACGTGGCGCGGGATGACGGCATCGTAAATTTCTGCAGCGGTCGGTTCGTAGATGTAGTCGAGCTCTTCTTCCGGCTTTTCGAACTCGAGCTTCTCGATGGGCAGCAACTGCTCGACCACGACGTCCTGCTGCATCGCGTTTTTGAACTCGTTGTAGATGATGTACACCGCGTCGACGCGATCCTCGGATTCGGGATCGGAGTAGCGCTCAATGATAGGGCGCGCCACTGAGCCCGCGACGTCGTACGTCAGATCGCGAAAGATATCGACAAACTCGTGACGGATATTGAAGGCGCGTCGTTTGAAATAGTCCCGCGTTTTTTTGCCGACGATATGGAGCTCCAGCGCCTCGGAGTCAACGCTGTTCAAGAAGTTTTCCGCCTTCTTCATGATGTTAGCGTTGAAAGAACCGCAAAGGCCCTTATCCGCGCTGATGACGATGACGTCGACATTTTTCGGCTCCCGTACGTGGAGGAGCGGGTGTGCCGCCGCGTCAGCGCGCGTCGCCAGGCTGTTCAACACTTCGAGCATCTTCTTCGCGAAGGGCCTCGCAGAGAGGATGGCGTCTTGAGCGCGGCGTAGCTTCGAAGCCGAGACCATCTTCATGGCACTCGTGATCTGCTGGGTATTCTTGACGCTACGCGTGCGTCGTCTGAGATCTCTAAGATTTGACATAGCTAGAGCCTAGGGTCCTAGGCTGCTGGCTCCGCAGATTCGGGTTTGAACTTAGCTTGAAACTCTTCGAGTGCAATCTTGAGCTTGTCATTGAGCTCGTCGTCGAGCACGTTTTTCTCGACAATCCCCTGGAGCACACCGGGATGACGGTCGTCGAGGTAGGCATGGAACTCGGTCTCGAAACGGCGACACTCGGACACGGGCAAATCGTTGAGATAGCCGGAATTCGCGGCGAAGATGATCGCAACTTGTTTCTCCACCGGCAACGGTCGGAACTGGTCTTGCTTCAAGATTTCGACGAGTCTCTCGCCCTTCGCGAGCTGAGCCTGTGTCGCCTTATCCAAGTCCGAGCCAAATTGCGCGAACGCCGCCATCTCGCGGTATTGAGCGAGGTCGAGCCGCACCGTGCCGGCCACCTGGCGCATAGCTTTGATTTGGGCGGCGCCACCGACGCGGCTGACCGAGTTGCCAACGTTGATGGCAGGACGGATTCCAGCGTTGAACAAATCTCCTTCCAGGAAAATCTGCCCGTCGGTGATCGAGATGACGTTCGTGGGAACGTAGGCGGAGAGATCTCCGGCCTGGGTCTCGATGAACGGAAACGCGGTGAGCGAGCCGCCGCCGTTGGCGTCGGAGAGTTTGGCCGAGCGCTCGAGCAGCCGCGAATGGAGGTAAAAGACGTCGCCCGGGTAAGCCTCGCGTCCTGGAGGCCGGCGCAGCAGAAGCGACATCTCGCGATACGCGGCCGCGTGTTTCGACAAGTCGTCGTAGACGCACAGCGCGTGCTGGCCGTTGTCGAGAAAATACTCCGCCATCGCAGTGCCGGAGTAAGGTGCGAGGTATTGAAGCGGCGCGGGGTCGGAGGCGGATGCGTTCACCACGATGGTGTGTTCCATCGCGCCGTGCTCTTCGAGAGTTCCCACCACCTGCGCCACCGTCGAGAGCTTCTGGCCGATGGCGACGTAGACGCAGATGACTCCTTTGCCCTTCTGGTTGATGATGCTGTCGACCGCGATAGCGGTTTTTCCCGTCTGGCGATCTCCGATGATGAGCTCCCGCTGCCCGCGGCCGATCGGGATCATCGCGTCGATGGCCTTGATGCCAGTCTGGAGTGGCTCGCTTACCGGCTGGCGAGCCACGATGCCAGGCGCAACGCGTTCGACGGGGTTGTTTTGCTTGGTGTTGATGGGACCTTTTCCGTCGATGGGGCGGCCGAGTGCGTCGACGACGCGCCCGACGAGCTCTTCGCCCGCGGGGACCTGCAAAATCGTGCGGGTCCGCTTGGCCTCGTCACCTTCCTTGATGAACGTGATGTTGCCGAAGAGCACCAGACCTACGGATTCCTCCTCGAGGTTCAACGCCAACCCGAACACCTCGTTGGGTAGCTCGACGAGCTCTCCGTACATGACGCCTTCGAGTCCGTGGATACGCGCAATACCGTCACCCGCGGAGATGACCGTGCCTACCTCAGCAACGTCGACCTCGGCTTCGTAGTCGCCAATCTGCTGTTTGAGAATCTTTGTGATCTCGTCCGCCCTGATATCCATTCCTATTCCCTTACCTCGATTCGCGCACGTGGCTGATTTTGTGGCGAACCTGTTTTGAATCGCGTCACTCGAGCCTAGAGACCAGTCAACGCCTTTTCTTTGATTCTATCGAGCTGAGTGATGATGCTTGCGTCGTAGACACGATTTCCAACCCGAACGACGAGGCCGCCGAGCAGGTTCGCATCGGTATTGAAGCTCAACTCCATCGTCTTTCCAAGGGCGCTGCCGAGACCTTCGCCCAGGCGTTTTTGCTGTTCGCTCGTGAGCTCGTGCGCGGACGTCACTTCGCCCAGTTGAATCAGTTTGTGCTCGAGCAGCAATCGCTGGTATTGCTCGACGACGAGGCCAAAAATCGGCATCCGTTCCCGGACCGTCAAGAGGCGAAAGAGATTGATTGTCGCCGGCGAGAGTTTCTGTCCGGAGATGACGTCGTTCAACACCGCCAGGCGATTCTCCGTTGGGATCGCCGGCGTTGACAGCGCGTCCGCGAGTTTGGGGTGTGTCGCCAAAAGCTCGGCGATGTCTGCGAGCTCGCTGCCAATCGAGTCGAGCTCCGCTTTCTTGTCGAGTGCAACGTCCAGAAGCGCCCGCGCATAGCGCTCGGCGACGACGAACGTTCCAGCGGTCGTCATGACTTCGTCTCTTCCAACATCTCGATGCTGCGGTCGATGAGCTGCGTTTGGTCCTTGTCGGTCATGGTCGCCTCGAGCTTCTTGTGGGCCAGGGAGACCGACAACTCCGTAGCGCGCACATAAAGCTTTCGGCGACCGTTCTCGACTTCGTTGTCAATCTCTCTCTGGGCGATCTCTTTGATACGTTCGGCCTCTATCTGCGCCGCGTTCAAGATCCGTTCTCGCTCTGCCTCGGCGGCCTTTTTCGCTTCCTGCTTCGCTTCTTCGACTGCGTCGTCGAGGCTGGCCAAAAGGGCTGTGGCTTGTTGGAGCTCGACTTCGGCCTTGGCAGTTTTTTCTATGGCGTCAGCGAGCTCAGCACGGATTTGGTCGGTTCGCGCCTGCAGGTAACCCGCGAGAGGTTTCCTGACCGCCAGAACCAGAACCAGCGCCACGATAGCGAAATTCGTGATCCGTGGCAGGTTGCTTCCCTCGGCGGCGTACACGGGATTGGCAACGCCAAACAGCAGCAACAACAATACCGCGCGGTCAAGCCGGCTCATGCAACGTCTCGCCCGAGAATCCGGCTTGCAATCTGGGCCGCTAGCGACTCGGCGTCGCTTTCGAGCTTCAAGACAGCTTTGTCGGCTTCGTCGGATAAGTGCTTTTTCGCTTCGGCAATTTGCTTTTGCGATGCGTCGCGTCCCTGGTCCAACTCAGCTCTCGCTTTTTGTTGCGCCTCCGATCGGGCGTCGTCCAAAAGCCGGTAACCCTGGTTACGCGTCTGTTGCACGGCCGCGGCAACATCGGCTCGAGAGTTGTTGATCGTTTGTTGCGCATCGTCCCAAGCGCTCGCGGCCCGCTCGATGCGAGCTTGTCGCGTCTCCATCGCGGTCGCAAGAGGCTCGAAAAACGCGTTTTTCAAAACGAAAACGAGTCCGAAGACGAGCACAGAAATGATCAGGGCTGTTACATCAATGGAAATCAAGATTGGTTTCCCGGTAAGGCAAAAATGCCCAACAAAGCTTTTAACTATAACACGCGCTGTTCGATGCCGTCAATGCAGCGCCGCGAAGCCAAAGGCTCCGAGATCTCACGATATATCATTATGAAGAACCAAATTTCTTCAAATTGTCAGATCCGGGAACCTCACGTGGCGTTTTCGTTCCACTCATCACGCACTGCCCATCAAACTTCGCGCCTTCGTGGACGATCAGCACTTTGCAGTCAAGGCTGCATTCAGCATGAGCCGTCGGGAGCAGTTCCACTCGTTCGCTGGCGCGCACTGAGCCGCGAAGTCGTCCACTCACACTCACAATGGCGACATCGACCTCGGCATTGACGTCGGCCGATTCGCCAATCACGAGGGTTTTGCCTGACCGGACAGCCCCTTCGAATTTGCCGTCGATCCGAAGCGTGTCGTGGAAGGAGACATCGCCAGAAAACGTCGTGCCCTCATCGAGAAAACCTTCGAGTTCCCCGCTCCCTTGTTCCTTTTTCCTCACGGTAGTGAAGCCCCTTTCTTGGTTGTGGCGGCGCGCGGTGTTGTCTCAGGAGTCTGGTGCTTGGGTCCATAGGGATCCTATCGCGAATCCCGGGTTCCAAGTGCTAGTCGCGGTCACGGTTGCGCACTCTTGCTCGAGCGGGCACCGTGCCGGACGATCTCGTACAAGCGGTGAAGCTCGTCCTCGGAGTGGAAGTCGATCTCCACCCGCCCACGCTGTCGTTTTCCGCGGCCCTGCCGATGGATCCGGACAACAGTGCCCAGCATCTGCTCCATCCGGCGCTCGGCCTCGCGGGTATTCGGGTCAACTCTTGGGCTCGTCGGCTTTGCCGGCGGCGTTTTGACTGCCTGAACGCGGCGCTCTACATCGCGAACGCTCAAGCCTTTCGTAATGACGAGCTGCGCAATTTCGAGCTGGGTCTCGCCGCTCGCGAGCGCGAGCAAGGGACGGGCATGACCCGGCGAGAGTTGTGATTTCGCGATCAGTTCGCGCACATCGCGAGGTAGCCGCAGAAGTCGTAATAGGTTCGCAACGGTCGACCGATCCTTGCCCACGCGGGACGCGACCTGTTCCTGCGAATAGCCAAGCTCGGACACCAATCGACGATACGCGGAGGCCTCTTCGATGGGGTTGAGCTCCTCCCGCTGGATGTTCTCCACGAGAGCAATTTCGAGGACTTGTTCGTCGGCAACGTCCCGAACGACAACGGGGACTTTTTCGAGACCGGCCTGCTGAGCGGCTCGCCATCGACGCTCCCCAGCAATGAGCTGGTAGCGGGACCCCGTCTTGCGGACAATTAACGGCTGAACAATGCCCTGTTCCCGCATCGAGCTCGCGAGCTCGGCGAGCTTTCCTTCGTCGATATGCTGTCGCGGCTGATCCGGATTCGGATCGATGCGTGCTGGATCGACTTCGAGTAGCACGCCGCTTTCTCCCCGGGCAGGCTCCTCGGGCAGAAGGGCAGCGAGCCCCTTACCGAGAGCTTTCCTCTTCATGGCGTAAAATCTCCTTCGTCAAGGCCAGATAGGCCTCAGCTCCTTTGGAACGGATATCGTATAGCAGGATAGGTTTCCCAAACGACGGTGCTTCGGCCAGTCGAACGTTTCTTGGTATGATCGCATCGAAGACGACGCCTGGAAAAGCCCGGCGCACATCTTCAATCACTTGCGTCGTCAGATTTGTGCGCTCATCCACCATCGTCAACACAATACCCTCAACCCTCAGCTTGGGGTTGAAGCTGGCTCGCACGCGACCGACCGTCGACATCAGCTCACTGACGCCCGCAAGCGCAAAAAACTCGCATTGGAGTGGGATGAGAACCGCATCAGCCGCAACAAGGGCATTGACCGTCAACAGACCCAACGATGGCGGGCAATCAACAAAAATCCAATCGTAGGCGCCCGCCAACGGCGCCAGCACTTCCTTCAATCGGTACTCGCGGCGAGGCTGATCCACGAGCTCGATCTCGGCGCCGGTCAGATTCCGCTCCGAAGGAATGAGCTTGAGCCGCTCGAGCGCGGTGTCGAGAATGAGCCCTTCAACGGGAGCGCCGTCGACGATCCCGCGATAGATCGTGCTCCCGTTCAGTGATGCACCGTCGACACCGAGCCCGCTCGTCAGGTTCGCTTGTGGATCCATGTCGACGACCAGGGCGCGTTTTTCCGCAGCAGCGACCGAGGCGCTGACGTTGATCGCCGTCGTGGTCTTGCCCACGCCACCCTTCTGATTCACGATGGCAACAATGCGCGACATTGATTATGGACTCGGATTTCGCCGTGAATTTCCACGGGGGTCCGAGAGCATAGCACAGCAAGATGGCACCTGTTTTTTCCCGCTCGTTGACGAGTCAGCCCGCCCGGAGCCCTGGCGGCAAAAGAGCGACGCCCGCGACACCGCCTGTCGGAAATGTTTCACGTGAAACATTCAAGAACGGACATCAGCGACCAAGAGGAACCCACCGTCGCGCAGGAGTGGCATCGGGCCGGTACACAGAGCCCACCGACTCTCTAACTCCTCGCGCCCCGCCTTCAAAAGCACTTCGCTACTGATCCAGAGAAAACGGCCCGTCGGTGCGAGCTGGCCTGCGATCTTCTCTAGCATATCGGGTCCAACCGCGACACCACGTACGATCACCACGTCGAGCGCAGGCTCCGGCTCCACGTTCTCATACCGATCGTGGATCACATGAACGTTGCCAAGGCCCAGGGTTCGAACGGCCTCCCGCAAAAACAGCGCTTTCCGCTCATTCGCCTCCACCAATGTCCACGCCACCGCGGGTCGCGCTATCGCAAGAGGCAGCGCCGGGCTGCCACCTCCGGAGCCGATATCGAGGGCTCGACCGTGCTCGGGAAGCCAACTCAGCGCCGCTAGCGCCTCGGCAAAATAGCGACGGTCTCGCTCTCCTCGAGTCTTGAAACCGACAAGCCTTATCCCCTGCCCCCAGCGAGAAACCAGCCCGTCGAGGGCTTCGAGACGCTCGAGCGCGACGGCCGGAAGCTGCTTTACTCCGGGGCCCAACACTTTTTCGAGGCGAGCCCTGAACATCTCGTGTCGATGTGGATTTCTGCTCGCCGGGTCTTTCTACGTCGGGATAATAACCACCCGCTTCATCACGCCATCGCCCTCACTTTCCGTCGTCACGCCCTCCAGCTCGGCGACTGCCATATGCACGATGCGGCGCTCGTACGGGTTCATGCGGGCAAGCTCCTCTTCTTCTCCTGAGGCCCTAACTCGCTCGGAAACGCGGGCCGCGACCTCTATGAGCTCTGCTTCTTTTCGCGCCCGGAATCCTTCACAATCGACGACAATGCGACGATCGCTCAACTCTCGGCCGAAAATGCGGTTCGTCAGATACTGAAACACATCCAAGACCTCAGCCCGGTTCCGTATCAGAATCTCGCGGTCTTCACCGTAGAGCTCGACGCGCATCGTTTCCGGGTCGTCCCCGTGCACCTCCACATCCAGGTCCCAATCAAGGTGGTCGAGCATTTGGTCGATGAGCTCCTGAATCGAATCCTCCAAAGCCTCGCTTTCTATCGCGGCGCCTTCCGTCACGTCGTCCTCCCTCTTGTCCGTCAAAGCCTAGGGTCCCTCACGGCTTCTTTGTCTTTCGTTTCTTGCCCGTCTTGATGCTCTTGACCGCTCCCGCGGACTTTTCCGCTTCCGCTTGCGCTTCGTCACGGTCCTTGAGGAGTCGGTTTGTGGCCTTTTGCTGGACCATCGACACCAGGTTGTTCGAAAACCAGTAAAGAACGAGCCCCGACGGTGCCCACAAGAGAATGAAGGTGAACATCACCGGCATGAACGCCATGATCTTCGCTTGCATGGGGTCGGCGCTCGTTTGAGGCGTCATTTTCTGGATCACGACCTGAGTGGCACCCATGAGAATCGGCAATGCGTACAGCGGGTCGTACTGCGAAAGGTCTTGAATCCAAAAAACGAACGGCGCGTGCCTCAGCTCGATGGACGCCATCAATAAGCGATAGAACGCAAAAAAGAACGGGATCATCAAGATCATCGGCAGGCAGCCAGATAGCGGGTTCACGCCTTGCTGCTTGTGCAGCGCCATGATCTCTTGATTCATTTCTTGATAGCGAGGGTCGGTCGGTTTGACCTTCTTGTAGCGATCTCGAATTTTCTGGGTCTGTGGCGCTATTTTTTGCATCTTCCGCATCGAGACGAAGCTGTAGTGCTTCAGCGGCAAGAGCAAAATGTTAATCAGAACTGTCAGCAGCACAATCGCCCAACCGTAGTTGCCGACCCGGTCGTAGATCCCCATCAGCCCGCTGCGCAGCAGGAGCGCGGGGTAGCGCATCCACGCGCCGAGGTCGATGATCTCCTCCATCCCCTGGCCCGGCGATAACGCCTGGAGGCGCTCGTACTCCTTGGGCCCAAGATACAGCGTAAACTGGGCCGTGCTCGGCTGCGCCAAAAGATGCGCCGTGATGACCTCTCGGGGGATGCGATTCGGTTCACCACCGGCATCCCGCGCCTTGGCGTCCTGCGCTTCGTCTACCAGGACGGTAGCCTTCTCGAGCCGGGATCCATAGTCCCCTGCATCCGCGCGGTCCGGTAGCATCAGGGCGGCAAAATAGTGCGACGCAACACCGGTCGCTGTCACTGCGACGCCGCGGCCCTCCCCTTCCTCGACTTCGCTCGCGCTGAACAGCTCCACGTCTCCACGGGAAACAATCACCCCTTGATCCGCTACGATGTAGCGGCTGTTCGCGACTTCGTTTCCAATGCCTGCTCCAAAAAGCACGGACTTCGACACTTCCCGACCTTGCACCCGGACAGATACCTCGACGCCAACCCGGTAGGACGCCCCGCGGATCGTCAGTCGTTTCTCGACTTCCAGGCCCCGACCATCCGACCACAAGAGCTCGACGATCTTCTCTTCGTCATCCGAGACGGAGACCCTCGCTGGGCCCTGTACTTCGAACAGTGCCTCCCGAACAGACGCCGTCTGGCGATCATCCGCGAGTCGGAGGTCCAACGGCCGAATGTCTAGCTGCTCGGCCGCGACCTGACCCACCATTTCGTAGGGCCGGTTCTCCGCGTCGAAGTGCTCCGACAGTTGGAAGCTGATCATGCGCGCACCGCGATTCGTCAGCTCCATGCGGTAGAGCGATGTTTCCACCACGACCGACTGCTCCGATCCAGCCGCTCGAGCCTCCGCTCCCTCGAGTGCGCCCGTTTCCACCGGCTCCGACTCCAGGGGCGCGCGCTCGTGCCCTGCCGTCTCTGCCGAGCTCCCGCTCGTCCCGGGCGCAGCACGTTCGCTGACAACATCGGGCGACCCCTCTGCGGCCGGAACTGGCTCCGGAGCAGGAGGCGGTGGGAAGATCCGTGGCCACAAGGAGACGAGCAGAAACGTCACGCCGAAGAACAAAAGTAGTCGTTTTTCCATCTCGCCCATGTTTCTACGATGTCTCTCTAGGTGTGTCTTTCCGTCTGTCTTCCGTTGATTCTGGGGGGAACGGGATCAACACCGCCCGGATGGAACGGGTGACACCGCGCCAATCGAGCAATCGTAAGCCAAAGCCCTCTCAATGCCCCGTGGTTTCGAATCGCCTCGTCCGAGTACCGCGAACAAGAAGGCTCGAACCGGCACGCACCCCGAAACAGCACTCCCAGGCTCACCTGATAAATACCAATTCCGAGGCGGAGCAAACCGCTGAGCAGAACGCGATCAAGAAACTCAAGGTATCTTTTCAAGCAGTCTTCCCAGGCTACGAACATACGCCGCATCGACGTCCCGGTACCGTGCCCGACCGATCGGCCCGCGGGCGACCAACACCACATCTGCTGACACCTCACGACGCGGTCGCCTCAAACGGAAAACTTCTCGAAGCAAACGCTTCGCGCGGTTGCGCGTCACCGCCCCCCCGACGCGACGGCTTGCCACCACGCCCAAACGGAGAGGGCCGGCTCGATTCGTAACAACGAACGCAACAAAAAAACGACAGACCACACGCTGCCCCTCTTCGTACGCTCTTTTGAACTCTTTCCCCTGCCGGATTCGCTCGTCGGGTAAGAAGCCCTGCCCGCGGCGAGCGCTCGTCACACCGCCAGACGATAACGGCCCTTGCGACGACGGCGTGCAAGAACGGCCCTTCCGGCCTTCGAGCGCATACGGATCCGAAATCCGTGAGTCTTCTTGCGCCGGCGCCGATTCGGTTGAAAGGTTCTCTTCATCTCGCTACCTCAATCCCAAAAACACGATCGCCTGCACTCAAAGATTCCCATTGTTTCAGTGTCACAGCGAAACTCGACATCCTACAGTGCCAGGCGCGGTCTGTCAAACGTTGTTGTCTCTCAAAAAAACAGGCCTGCCAGATTTTTTCTTGTTCGACAATCCGACCCTATGCTAGTGTACGTCCCTCGTCCGGTCGACATAGACGAATATAATTTCCAACGGGGATGGGGTCCCTCGTATGGCGTTTTTTCCACATTTGTTGAAAAACCTGTGGATAAGTCCCTCCTTGCGGAGGACCGCCCGGAAGCCCCAATCATCATGTTTTGTACTAGTAAACCTCTTACTTTCAGCTATATAGAACATGAATCTCTGGGAAGAAATACTCCAAAAGGTCGAGTCCAAGGTCAACCGACATAGCTTCAATACCTGGTTTCGTCCGACACGACTTCTTTTTGAAACTGGCGATACGGTTGGCGTTCTTGTCCCCAACGCTCAGTTCAGGGACTGGCTCAACAAACACTACTCCGGCATCATCCACGAGTCGCTCGACGAGTTGCACCGCCCCGATCTCGAGGTTGTTTTCGAGACCGACGCGCCTCGCGACGCTGTGATCTCTAACGGCCAGAATTCCTCCTCGTCTCATCCTTCGTTCGGCTCTCAGCGTAGGGAAGCGGGAGGTGATTCACAACGCGGCAATGCGTCGCGAGAGGCCCACCCACAGCCGCCGCTCAATCCAAAATATCGTTTCGAGAGCTACGTTGTTGGCACCAGCAACCAGTTCGCAAACGCCGCGGCCCGCGCCGTCGCGGAAGCGCCGTCGCGCGCGTACAACCCGTTGTTCATTTACGGCGGTGTCGGGCTGGGAAAGACTCATCTTCTCCACGCCATCGGGCACCAGATTCTAGAGCAAGCCCCTTCGTCGAAACTCGTTTATATTTCCGCGGAAAAGTTCATGAACGATCTCATCAACGCGATCCGCTACGATCGGATCCTCGACTTCCGCGACAAACATCGATCCTTCGACGTGCTACTCGTCGACGACATTCAATTCATCGCTGGCAAGGAACGCACCCAGGAAGAGTTCTTTCATACCTTCAACGCGCTCTACGACTACCAGAAACAAATCGTCCTTACCAGTGATGCGCTGCCCCGCGAGATCCCTACGCTCGAGGAACGCCTGCGCTCGCGCTTCGAATGGGGTCTCACCGCAGATATCCAAGCTCCCGACCTTGAAACCAAGATCGCTATTTTGCGTAAGAAAGCAGACGCCGAAAACTGTGACCTGCCGGACAACGTCGCTATCTTCATCGCCTCGCGCATCAAGTCGAACATTCGAGAGCTCGAGGGCTCTCTCATTCGGTTGATCGCCTACTCTTCACTCACCGATCGCGCGATCGACCTGGCTCTCGCACAGGAGGTCCTTCGCGACCTCCTATTGAGCGAGGAGAAGCTGATCAACCTCGATTCGATTCAGAAATTCGTCGCGGATCACTACCGTCTAAAAGTTGCCGACCTCAAGGCCCGCAACAACGCCAGGTCCGTCGCCCTTCCCCGTCAGATCGCCATGTACATGGGAAAGTCCCTCACCAAGGCGAGCCTTCCCGACATAGGCAAAGCTTTCGGTGGAAAACACCATTCCACCGTCATTCACTCCGTCCGCAAGATCGCAACCCTGCGGCAAACCGACCCTGAGTTTGACAAGACGATACAAGGTTTTCTCGACACGTTTCGGTGACCGATGACGGAAGAAGACGAAGTCGAGCGACCCTTCCACAAAATCGATCCACATGTGTGTGCATGGTTGTGCGGATACCCCATGCAACCCCGAACCACCCTCTTTTTTCACAGATCCACACATCCGATCCACTGGGAAATCCACACAAGATGTTAATTATAAATTCTTTAAATTCATATACTTAGGATGCCAATGGATTTCTATTAACAGGCCCTTATTGATATAATTACTAAATAGAACCTTTCTTCTACTAGAGGAAAGAACAATAGGTATGGAAATAGATGGAGTTCATTGCAAAAAAAGACGAACTGCTTCGCGAATTAGCACTCATACAAGGAATCGTCGAACGAAAGAACACGATCCCCATCCTGGCTAACGTGCTCATGGAGGCCAGTGAGGACTCCGTCGAACTCGCCGCTACAGACCTCGATGTAGGTCTGCGCTGCCGGCTGTCAGCCAATGTTGCCGAGCCCGGAGCACTTACCCTGTCGGCCAAGAAGCTGTATGAGATAGTGCGCGCGGTATCTGACAGTGAGATTAAGCTCAAGGAGCTCGAGAATAGCTGGGCATCCATCGAAAGTGGTGCGTCCTACTTCAAGATGGTGGGTCTTGGAAAAGCGGAGTTCCCAGCGCTAGCCGAGCCGCCTGCTGAGGGGTCCACGACGATTCCCGGTGCGGTGCTCAGCGAGCTCATCAACAAGACGAGTTTTGCTATTACCGCAGATGACAATCGCTATTTTCTCAATGGCGCGAGGCTAGAACTCACGGACGAGGATCTTCGTATGGTCGCGACGGACGGTCATCGACTCGCCTATATTGCGCTCAAGCGTGACAAGGACGTCGCGGGTGGAAACGTCAGCGTGATCGTTCCGAAAAAGACATTGATAGAGCTTCTCAAAATTCTAGGAGACGAGGAGCAGCCGGTTAATTTCTGTCAGGGTGACAATCATTTGTTCTTCAGGCTGGGCGAGCGGTTGCTCGTCTCCAAGCGAGTCGACGACCAGTTCCCCGCCTACGACAAGGTCATTCCTGAGGGGAACGACAAGATGGTAACGTGTGGTCGTGAGGCTCTTTCCGGAGCCATCCGACGAGTTTCCCTCCTCGCTAACGAGCGATCCCGCGCGGTGCGTTTCGGCATCGAGCCGGGTCGCGTGGAAGTGTCTTCTCAGAGTCCTGAGCTCGGTGAAGCCCGCGAAAGCATCGATGCGGGCTACGACGGAGAAGCCATTCAAATTGGCTTCAACGGACAGTACTTGCTCGATTTTTTGAACGCTTCTGACTCCTCGGAGGTTCGCTTCGAGCTGAAGGACGATTCCTCGCAGGGTCTGCTTCGGCCGGCGGGGCAGGGTGAAGAAAAAGACTACCGCTACGTCGTTATGCCAATGAGACTCTAGACGACGGCGACAAACACAAGACAACCGCTGGTTGATATTGGAACCGTGCCCGGCGTCGGCGACAGACGATACCCGCGCTAAAGCCTGGCGCTGCCGGAATGTGAAGAACCAAAATATGGAAGACGAAACCAAGAAGGAATTACAAAACGAGACCGAGTACACCGCAGATAGAATTCGGGTGCTCGAAGGTCTCGAGGGCGTCCGCATGCGCCCGGCGATGTACATCGGGTCGACCGGCCTCTCGGGACTGAATCATCTCGTCTATGAAGTGGCGGATAACAGCGTTGATGAGGCGATAGCGGGTTATTGCAGCCAGGTGAATGTCACCATCCACGTCGACAACAGTGTGACTGTCGCCGATAACGGCCGCGGGATTCCTGTGGACGTTGAGAAAAAAACGGGCAAGCCCGCCGCCGAAGTCGTGATGACGCAGTTGCATGCTGGTGGCAAGTTCGATAATGACACCTACAAATTCTCCGCGGGCCTTCATGGGGTAGGAGTTTCGGTCGTCAACGCGCTGTCGGAGCGACTCGAGCTCGAGATCCGCCGCAACGGAACAGTCTACCGGCAGTCGTACGGGCGCGGGTTAGCCCTCGGGCCACTCGAGGTCGTTGGGACGACAGATAAGAGTGGAACCACGATCACCTTTCTCCCCGACGCGAGCATTTTCGAATCGATCGAGTTTACCTACGACACATTGTCCCAGCGGTTTCGTGAGCTCGCGTTTCTCAATCGTGGTATCACGATTGCGCTCGTCGACGAGCGCGTCGGCAAGGACAAAGTGTTCCACTTCGAAGGAGGTATCGTCTCCTTCGTCGAGCATCTCAACAGGAATCGCCATCCACTCCACACACCAGCGATCTTTGTCGAAGGCAAAGGCGACGGCATGGAATGCGAGATCGCGATGCAGTGGAACGACGGGTACCAAGAAGCGTTGTTCTCGTTCGCCAACACGGTCAACACCCATGAAGGTGGGACGCACTTGTCCGGGCTACGTGGAGCACTGACGCGATGCATCAACCAATATGCAGCGCAAACCAACATGACGAAAGTCCTTCAGGGCGGCATCGAGGGTGAAGATATCCGCGAAGGCCTAACGGCGGTCGTCAGTATGAAGATCCCGTCACCCCAGTTCGAGGGGCAGACGAAAACGAAGCTTGGCAACACCGAAGCCAGAGGATTCGTCGAGAACATTGTGAACACCCGGTTCGCGCGTTTTTTGGAAGAGAACCCGACATCGGCGAAGCGAATCATCGCCAAAGTGATCGATTCGGCCCGCGCCCGAGAGGCGGCCCGCAAAGCGAGAGACCTAGCACGACGCAAGGGCGCTCTCGACATGACGTCACTTCCTGGAAAGCTCGCCGACTGTCAGGAACGAGATCCGGCGAAATCTGAGATTTTCATCGTCGAGGGTGAGTCGGCTGGCGGTTCGGCGAAACAAGGTCGAGACCGGCACTTTCAAGCGGTTCTCCCACTCAAGGGCAAGATTCTGAATGTCGAGAAAGCTCGACTCGACAAGATGCTCGAAAACGAAGAGATCAAAGTCATGATCGCGGCCCTCGGTACGGGGATTGAAGAAGATTTCAACGTCGCGAAGCTTCGCTATCACCGGATCATCATCATGACCGACGCGGACGTCGACGGCTCGCACATTCGAACCCTGCTGTTGACGTTCTTCTACAGGAAGATGCCCAAGATTATCGAGCACGGGCATCTCTACATCGCCCAGCCGCCGTTGTACAAGGTGAAGCGGGGCAAGAAGGAAACGTATTTCAAGGACGACCGCGAGCTCGATCACCACCTGCTCGAACGGGCCGTCGACAAGCGCAGCGTTCGAATTCCTGCCCTGAACAAAGAGTTCTCCGGAGGCGACCTCGCTCGACGCCTCGAGCAGATGGTGACGTTTGGAAAGCGTCTGGATCGGCTCAGCCAACGGGGCTACCCCACGGTGATCCTCAACGAGTTTCTCAGAGTCGGCGCCGACGAAAGCATGTTGTCGGATAGGAACTGGCTGGAAGCCGCGCTTGAACCATTCCGCGAGCTTGGGCTCGAGGCTACGGTACTGCCCGATGAGGAACAAAACCTTTTCAAGATCATTCCTGGGCAGAACACGAACGGCTACCGATGGATCAAGCCGATCGGCCGGGACTTCATGGCTTCTCCGGAATACAAGACGCTGCTCGAGCTTTACAAAGAAGTCGAGCCCTTCGAAAACCCACCGCTCGTCGTAAGTGAGTTCAACGGTGAGGGCGAAGGATCCATTGACAAAGAGCTCGCTTCGCAAGAAGAGCTCGTTGACTACCTGCTCACTGCAGGGAAGAAAGGGCTCGCCATCCAGAGATATAAGGGGCTCGGCGAGATGAACCCTTCGCAACTTTGGGATACAACGATGGACCCCGAGATCCGAATGCTGTTACAAGTCACCGTTGAAGACGAGGTCGACGCGGACGAGATTTTCACGGTCCTCATGGGTGACCAAGTGGAGCCACGTCGGAACTTCATCGAAGAGAACGCCCTCGAAGTCGTCAACCTCGATATTTAGCGGGACACTAGTGGGCTGTAACAGTTGAGCGTTGCGCAAAAGGACCCGCGATTTTGGCAACGAATAACTGTTACAGCCCACTAGTGGCGCAGGGTCTACCCGCGCACCAGGTAACGTACCAGGGAGACAAGTATGGCCACCACGGCTGACCGAACGCCGGTCAATATCGAAGACGAGATGAAGCGGTCCTATATGGACTACGCCATGTCCGTCATCATCGGCCGGGCGCTTCCCGATGTACGCGATGGCCTGAAGCCGGTCCATCGCCGTGTACTCTATGCGATGTACCGCGAAGGACTCCTCTCCTCTCGTCCCTACTCGAAGTGTGCCGGTATCGTCGGAGAGGTGCTGAAAAAGTACCACCCTCACGGAGACGCTGCGGTTTACGACACGCTCGTTCGCATGGCGCAAGCGTTCAACCTGCGAGCGCCACTCATCGACGGCCAGGGGAATTTCGGCTCGGTCGACGGCGACCCCCCGGCAGCGTATCGATACACCGAAGCGCGCCTCACTGCTCTCGCCGAGAGCATGATGCGGGATATCGACAAGGACACCGCCGATTTCGTTCCTAACTTCGATGGCAACACCAAAGAACCAACGGTGCTTCCCTCTGCGGTACCGAACCTTCTCGTCAACGGAACGACCGGTATCGCCGTCGGCATGGCGACGAATATCCCGCCGCACAACCTTCGCGAAGTCGTCGACGGCATTCTCTTCGCCTTAGAAAACAAGCAACTCGACGAAAACGAGCTGACCGAGAATCTTCTGGGTATCGTCTCCGGGCCTGATTTTCCCACGGCCGCCTTCGTGCACGGCAGGCGCGGGATCGAACAGGCTTACCGCACCGGTCGTGGCACCATCCAGCTTCGCGCGCGCGCGACCATCGAAGACACGGGGAAGGACCGGCAGTCCATCATCGTCACCGAGATCCCGTACCAGGTGAACAAGGCGAAACTCCTCGAAAAAATCGGGGAACTCGTCCGTGAGAAGAAGCTCGACGGCATCTCCGATATGCGGGACGAATCCGATCGAAACGGTATGCGCGTCGTCGTCGATTTGAAACGCGGAGAAGTGGGTCAAGTTGTTCTGAACAATTTGTACAAGCACACGACGCTTCAGACGAGCTTCGGCATCATCCTTCTCGCCATCGTTGAGAACCGACCCAAGGTGCTCAAGCTCGTAGAGCTCGTGCGCTTGTTCATCGACTTCCGTCGCGACGTGGTACGTCGTCGTACGGCGTACGAGCTACACAAGGCGGAGGAGCGCGCCCACCTCCTCGAGGGCTTCGTGATCGCCCTCGACCACCTCGACGATGTCATCGAGCTCATCAAGGCGTCGGAGAACCCCGCGGTAGCGCGTGCGGCGTTGATCGCAACCTACGAGCTCACAGAGATCCAAGCCCAGGCCGTTCTCGATTTGCAATTGCACCGCCTCACGGGAATGGAGCGGGACAAGATCGTCGCCGAGTACAAGGAAATCAAGGCGCGAATCGAGGAGCTCAGGAGCATCCTCGCGAGTGATGAGCGAATCGACCAGATCGTCAAGGACGAGCTCGTTGATGTCAGGGAGAAGTTCGGGGACGACCGCCGAACCGAGATCATCGCCAAAACTCAGGAGATCAGCATCGAGGATATGATCGCCGAAGAAGACATGGTCATCGCCGTGTCCCACACTGGCTACATCAAAAGGAGCGCCGTCAGTGTCTATCGAGGACAAAAACGCGGCGGCAAGGGGCGCAAAGGAATGCGTACCCGCGACGAAGATTTTGTCGACCACCTGTTCATCGCCTCGACCCATTCCTACATCCTGATCTTCACCGATCGCGGAAAAGTCTATTGGTTGAAAGTCCACGAGATCCCGAGCGTCGGCGCCGCAGGCAAGGGCAAGGCGATCGTCAATCTCGTCGCCATGCGGCCCGAAGAAAAACTCGCCGCCGTGTGTGCGGTCAAGGAATTCCCCGAAGACAGGTTCGTTCTCATGGCGACGCGCAAAGGGATTATCAAGAAGACCCCGCTCTCCGCGTTCAAGAAGCCTCTGTCGCGCGGTATCATCGCCATCGGGATCGATGAGGACGACGCGTTGATTGCGGCCTCCGTCACCGAGGGCGATAGCCAAGCGGTTCTCGCGTCGCAGGGTGGGAAAGCCATCCGCTTTACAGAGACGGACGTCCGCACGATGGGTCGCACCGCGCGAGGCGTCAAAGGCATCGCGCTCTCGTCCGGTGACGTCGTGGTCAGCATGGCTGTCGTCGAGCCTGAGGGGACACTGCTCACCGTTACCGACAAAGGTTACGGGAAACGAAGCCGAATCGAGGACTATCGCCTCCAGACCCGAGGCGGCAAAGGGATCATCAACGTCAAAGCGACCCAGAGAAACGGTAAGGTCGTAGCTGTTCCCTGCGTCACCGATGACGACGAAGTGATGGTCATTACCGCCGAGGGCATGATCCTGCGTCTCGAGGTGAAGGATTTCAACATCCTGAGCCGTATCACTCAGGGTGTTCGGCTCATCGATGTGGATGAAGGCGACCACGTAGTCGCCGTCGCGAAGCTTGCCGAAAAAGACGACGACCCAACGACTGGCGCCTAGCTGGTCGCGCCGAGCGCAGGGACGCCGTTTCGAGTGCTCGGTAGCGGTGGTCGGCTCGCATACGCTACACTCAACTCAACCTTGTAGGGGAGTTCGATGGCCCCGTCCCGCGCCGTTTCCCGGGAAACCCATGCTCAAGCTTCTGGTGCTCGTTTTCAGTCTGCCTGGCCTCGTCGCGGTCGTTGCTTGCGTCGATCGCTCGGAGGAGCTGTTTTCGGACGCTCGCCGTGCTATGGAGGAGGACAGCTACGAAACGGCGGCCCGGCTGTACCAAGAGGTAACGATCCAAGCGCCGGACAGCGCGTTTGCGGCGGAGGCGTATTTCGAGCTCGCGCAGATCTACTACCTCCGGCTCCGCAACGTCGAGGCGGCGAAGAACAGCCTCGTCAAAGTGATTCAGGATTACCCGGACTCGCGGGTCAACGTGGATGCGCGGCGGCTTCTCGCGCGGTTGTACGAGGAGGACTTGCAGGATCCGCAACGGGCGCTGAAGCTCTACCGCGACTTGCTAGCCGAAAACCTCGAGGCAAGGACGAGACGACAGACACTTATTGATCTCGGCGATTGCCAATATCGTATGGGCGAGCTCGATGCGTCCGCCAATACATATCGCCTGGCCCTTGGCCTCCCCTACCACCCGGAGATGGATAGCGCGTTCATGCGTCTCGCTAACCTCGAGTGGCTCGCAGGCTCCGCGGATGAATCGCTTCGCTTGTTGCGAGAGCTCCAAGAGCTGACCGTCGTCGAGGACTATCGCCACGAAGCCATGCTGAGTGAAGTCGAAGTCCTGGTGAGTCTCGGCCGGTTCTCGGTGGCGCACGCGCGTGTCCTGGTTGCTGAGGAAGCGTTTCCGAATTCGCCTGACCTGATTGAAGTCGCCGCCCGATTAGCCGACACCGAGGCCCAGCACCAGCCGTTGGATGGGGAGGGTGAAGAGGAAGCTTTGTTGCAGGAACTTCAGAAGAAAATAAGATGGGGCGGTGGTCGAAGGCGTCGAACGCCTCCGTCGCAATGAGCAACCGACCTCCAGGCTGACGGACCGGAAGGGCCTTGCCGCCGATCACCAGCCGACTTGCCGAGAATCAGAGTGAGTGCGCAGTAAGCACGAAAGAGCAATGAACCCTCGGGCCGCGATTGTGGCTGTCGGCCTCGGTCTATCCATGGGCTGCGCCGGAGCCGAGCAGGAGCTCATCGAGCGATACCTTGCGGCGAGCCAGCAAGGTGACAACGACACGCTTGCCGCGTTGTCGATGGTCGCCTTTCCCGAGGAGGTGGAATCATGGAATGTGCTCGAAATTGGCATGGTACGACGCGAGCCCTACCTCCTGCCCGAGCTTCGGCAAGACGTAGGCAGGGTCGAAGACGAGCGCGACGTTCAATCCAAGGTTTTCGGCGAGTTTCGTCAAGGGAACTACGAGGCATTGCGCCGAATTGGTGAACGCCTTCGAGTAGACGCCGAGTATCATTTCCCGGGACGACTTGGCGAGCTCCAAGACGAGTGGGAGTTGCTCCGTCTAGAGCGTCGGCAGGTCGTTGCGAAGCTCCACGACGCGGAGATCGCGTTCGAGCAAGAAATTCGTCGCGTCAACAAATCGCTGGAGCGCGAGTCGAATTCTGAACATTTGACTGGGGAGATATTGAAGAAAGACGCGCTGGTGCGCGTGACGACGCCCGACGGAGACAAACGCTACAGTCTAAGTTTGAGCCGATACGAACTGACAAACCCGTTCGACGCCCTCGTCCCTGCCCGGTGGATCATCACCGCTGTGACCCCAGCAGATCAGCACGCGACGTTCAAAGCAAGCAGCGCGTGGAATGAGCTCTAGCTAATCACTTCCAATTTGGCATACTGCGCTACCAGGCGTTTGCGGCCGGCTTTGTGGAACAAAACCGTGACGCGTCGGTCGGGGCCACTCCCCGACGCGTCCAGGACTTTGCCTTCGCCAAATTTCTGGTGGTGGACGCGCGCGCCGCGCCGCAGCAGGCCGCGGTCTTCGCTCGGCGCGACACCGTCGAAAGTCCCAGTCGAACGAGCACGACGTCCGTGGGGGCCAGCCTTGAGGCTCCCGGCGGGGATTTCGGTCAAGAAGCGAGAAGGCCGGCGCGCGCTCGTTTGGTAGGAAAACCGGCGCGACTCGGCATAGGAGAGATGAAGCCCACGTTTTGCTCGCGTCATCCCGACGTAGAAGAGTCGCCGCTCTTCCTCGAGGGCCTTCACGTCGCCGCTCGCGCGGATATGGGGAAACAAGCCTTCCTCCAGACCAGCAAGGAACACCGTGTCGAACTCGAGACCCTTCGCGGCGTGGAGCGTCATGAGCAGGCACGGGGTAGCGCCCATCGTGTCGATGTCCGTCAACAGGCCGACTCCGTCGAGAAACCCAGCGAGAGAAGGGGAGGACCCGAGCTCGTACTCTGCCGCCGCGGCAATGAGTTGATCCAGGTTCTCTTTGCGCTCGCGGGCGACGGCTTCCCCTTCTCGTTCGAGCTCATGGACCAGTCCCGTCTCCGAAAGCACGTTTTGCAAGACGCGCGAAGGGTTTTCGTTTGCTGATTTCCGCGCGAGCGCGTCGATGAGCTCCCGAAATTGAGTGAGGCCGATTCGAGCGCGAGAGGGCAGCAGATCGTCGCCCAGCGCCACCACCATCGCATCCCACAGGGACGAGCTGTCTTGCTTCGCCTGCTGGTCGAGGATCGCCAAGCTGGCCTTTCCGACGCCGCGGATAGGCGTGTTGGCGACACGTAGGAAGCTCGCGTCGTCGTGACGGTTCAAGATCAGTCGCGCATAGCCAAGGGTGTCTTTGATCTCTTTGCGGTCGTAAAAGCGCAACCCTCCCAACACCCGATGAGGGATGCCGCGAGCCAGAAGCTCTTCTTCGAAGACTCGTGTCTGCGCGTGGGTTCGCAAAAGAACCGCCGCGTCCGCGTTAGGGTCTGTCCTGAGTCTTTGGAGCTGACGTGCGACGTGAGCCGCCTCGTCGCGCTCGTCCTCAGCCGCGTAGAGCTCGGGCGGCTCACCCTCGTCGTGGTCAGCGATCAATCGCTTTGCCTTCCGGGAACGATTGTTCTCGATAACAGCGCTCGCCGCGCGCAAAATAGCGCCCGAGGAACGGTAGTTAACCTCCAGCTTGATCGCGTTCGCGCCGGGAAAATCGGTTTCGAAGTCGAGGATGTTGCGCATATCCGCGCCCCGGAAGTTGTAGATCGACTGGTCGTCGTCGCCGACGACAAAGACGTTCTTGTGGGGAGCGAGAAGCCGCAACAATCGGTACTGGATGCGATTGGTGTCCTGGTACTCGTCGACGAGCACGTAACGGAAGCGGTTCGCGGCAAACGCCTGGGCGCGCTCAGAGCATTCCATGAGCTCGACGGCTCTGAGCAGGAGGTCATCGAAGTCGACGGCGCCCTGCGCATCGAGCTCTTTTTGATAGCGCAGCGTGACGGTGTCGATGATGCGCTCGAACCGACCGTCGCCGAAGCTGCCGCCGTCGAACGCGCGAAGCTTGTAGGCGGACACGGCCGACGCGATCCGCGACAAAGGGAACTCGCGCTCGGCGACGCTTTCGTCGCGACAGATACGGCGAAGCAAACTCTTGCGCTCGTCCGTGGCGTAGAGCGTGAAGCCCTGACGAAGGCCGATGTCCTCGCCAAAGCGGCGCAAAAGGCGCAGGCACAACGCGTGAAATGTGTGAACCGCGGCGTCGTTGCCCGACGACATCAGCTCGCGCGCGCGGCCGCGCATTTCATCCGCCGCCTTGTTCGTGAACGTCACCGCAAGAATCGACTCCGGGGAAACGCCTCGCGCCGCCACGAGGTAGGCCATGCGATAGACGATGACCCGCGTCTTGCCCGAGCCAGCACCAGCGAGCACCAGAACAGGGCCGTCGGGTGTGGTGACGGCGTCTTTTTGTTGTTCGTTGAGATCGTCGAGAAAATCAGGCGCCATCGCCACAGTGTACAGTTTTTCGGCGTCGGGATTTCGTCAACTCAGAAGAATTGAGCTCACGAGTCCGAGTTGCGCGATCCCCTCTCCTCACGTGCGCGATGACCGAGCCAAGGCGGCATTAGAGCTTGAAGACACCGGATGCCCGGGATTTGTCTTCTTCTTGCGCGAGGTCGGTGAGAAGTGCCGCAGCGAGGACACCCAAGCGGAGACCCGGGTTGGCTTCGCCCGGGCGGATCTGGATGCGCATCTTGTTCCCGCCCGAAAGCAGTCCGCCGAGCCCCGAGAATCCCCTTTCGATGCTTCCAACCGGCTCCTCCATCACATCGAGAATCTTGAGCGTGAACGGGTGCAGAAGCTGGTTCTGGACGAGCAGCTTGCTGCCATCTACGGTGGAGCACACTTCATACTTCTTCCACACCAAGTGAAACTTCCAGTCGGTGTAGGCGAACATGAGTCCTTTTTCATCCAGGACTCCCATCCGCTGGCGCGTCAGCCCTTCGGTGCGCTTGAGCACGTATCGCGCTCCGCTGAGAGCGTCGAAAGCGTCAAAGTGGAGGTCGGGCACCTCGAACAAGCTGCGATTGGTCGCTTCTTGTATCATTTCGTTCTCGCGCTGGCTAACCGATCCGATCGAGCTGCCGTTCGGCGAGAGAATTGCGTACTCGCGACGAAACGCATTCCCGAAGAGCTGCTTGGCGCCACCCTCTTGTTGGAGGATGAACTCATCGAAATCCGCGATCGAACCACCGGTCGTAGCCGAAGCGATCCGCGAGCTGAGCTCCCCGTCATAGATTCCCTCCGCCACGGCCCCGGCGGCAGGCGCATGGACCGCGTCGAGCTCGGTCGGCTCACCCGCGGCTTGCATTGCCTGCGTCAGGCGGGTCCGCTCCGCTGTCTCCTCGTCTTCGCGCTCGAGCCTTTGTACGACGAGCTGTCGGACTTGCTCCCACTCGTCTCCGTCAATCGTACCGTTTCCGTCTTTGTCGAATTGGGCTTTGACGTCAGGGTCGTTCTGGATGAGGGTTCGCATGCGACGGAGCTCATCGCGCAGGCGTGCGGCGTCGACCATCGTGTAACTCCTTGTATTTGGTGGAAGCTCCAACTATTGTGCGATCGACAGCCTACGAATACAAACACCAGTGACGTGTTGCCTCGAGACGGACGCCAGCTAGGGCGAACCGCCTCGATTTCGTCCGCAATCGGAGCTAACATCGATCCATGATCCACACGAGCCTGCCCGCCCGCGTCAACATCGTGGACGTCGGACCGCGAGACGGTTTTCAAACGGAACAGGCCTTCATCCCCACCGAGCTGAAAATCCGCGTAATCGACGCGATTTCTGAGACCGGTGTCCCGAAGATCGAAGCAACCTCGTTCGTCCACCCGAAAGCCGTGCCTCAAATGGCCGATGCGCGCGAGGTGTTGCGCGCTATCCGGCGAGCTCCTGGCGTGGCCTACACGGTACTGGTACCGAACACGAAAGGTGCTGAGCTCGCCGTCGAAGAGTCTATCGACGCGATTCGCCTGGTCGTCTGCGCCAGCGAGACGTTCAATCAGCGCAACGTGCGTATGTCAGTCGAAGAATCCGTTCGCGATTGCGAGGAAATCGTCAAGATCGCCTCGCGCCGAGACGTTCCAGTGGAGGTCGCCATCGGTGTGTCGTTCGGGTGCCCTTTCGAGGGCCCGACCCCGGAGAAACGTGTCGCGGAGCTTGCGCGGACGTTCGCCGGGATGGGCATTCGTGAGATTTCGATCGCTGACACCGTGGGGATGGCGAACCCAACGCAAGTGACCCGACTGATGACGCGTCTTCGAGCCGATCTCGACGGCGCGAAGCTGTCGCTGCACATTCACAACACGCGAGGGCTCGGATTTGCGAACGCGCTCGCCGGACTCCAGGCCGGAATCGATACTTACGACGCGTCTATCGGCGGTCTCGGCGGGTGTCCGGTGACCCCGGCCGCAACCGGCAACCTCCCGACCGAAGACCTCGTCAACATGTGCGAGGAGATGGGTATCGAGACCGGGATCGATATCGACAAGGTCATGGAAGCCTCTCGCCTAATGGAAGAGTTCCTTGGAAGACGCCTGCCGTCTCACGTGCTTCTCGCTGGAACGAACCAACAGGCGGTCGCCCGTCACCAGGCTTGAGACGCATCCCGTCCCGAAGCCTCCTAATCGAACCAACCTAGGGGGAGAAAGCGGCTGCCGTCCGAGTGGGTCACGGATGTGATCGCGGCCGTGATCCGTCCTGTCGCCACTGGCCGGGGGGCGGCGAATGCGAGCAGGTACCGAAAGCCGTAGAGCTCTCCGGGAAGGGGCCTCGAGTGGGTGAAGACCACAGCGAGGCCGATGTCACCCAGGGTCGAGACGGTGTCCGAAAAGACCCGTGATCCGGCGGGTGCGTCCAGCAAGACCACGAATCGTCTCACGGTTTCGGGTACAGCGGCGTCCTCGGGACGAGCGATCGCCCAGAAGCTCGTTGCGTTGTGAGGATCCTCCTGAACGGCGTTATCGAGGGTCTCGAGCCCGTAGAGACGCGCCGCGGCCAGGCTCGCCACCGCGGCCAGGGTGCCGTCTCCGCGCTTCACTCGCTCCGCCGCCGCGGCCGTGGAAGCGGTCTCCTCACGCGGGATGCCGTGGAAGTGGGCGTCGAGAAACGCGCCGGATTCTCCGAGGGCATTTGGATGAGAGAGGATTCTCTGGACTCCGTCGCGCGAGGTCCCGGGTTTTACGAGGAGGTGTAGCTCGATCGGGAGGACGAGCTCGGCGACCACGCGGAAGCCCGGATCGGGCCCGCCGAGAAACAGGCGGGACGACTCCGCGGGAAAACCCGCGACCGTCGAGGCGACGGGCAAAATGCCGCGAGAGATCTGACCTGCCCGCAGCGCTTCGACGACATGCGTCATAGTCTCGAAGGGAACGCTCGCTCCTACCTCCGGCGTCCCTCGGCGATAGGCGTTCGCCGCTTGCTCGCTGAAGGTGCCTCGCGGACCGAGAAAGCCGAGCTCTCCCGTGGCGGCCGTCAGCACGGTCGAGCCCCCCAACGCGAGCGCAATCGCCCAATAGCTCAGCCGTTGGTGAAATTGCATCGTTCCGGCTGTTATTGGCATTCGAGGTTCGAGGGTTCAGAATTGGCCAGGATATCAGACGGCGCTGGATTCCGAACGACTGACGAGGCGACAACTCCCGATCGGCAACCCGCCGTACGCGGGCTAGCGCCGCTGACGCTACTCGACGGTGACGGACTTTGCGAGGTTGCGCGGCTGGTCCACGTCGCAGCCACGCCGCACGGCGATGTGGTAGGCGAGGAGTTGCAGCGGCAGGACGCTCACCAACGGAGAGATGGCGTCGGGGTGTCGCGGGAGCCGGATCACACTGTCGCGATCTCCGTCGAGCACCGGGAGGAGGCGATCGTCGCCTTCAGTCGTAATGGCGATGATCCGGGCGCCGCGCGCTTTCGCTTCTTGAATGTTGCTGGCGATCTTCTCGAACAACGGGTTGTCGAGTGCGAGGGCCACTAGAGGCATCCGGTCATCGATGAGCGCGATGGGGCCATGTTTCATCTCGCCGGCGGGATATCCTTCGGCGTGAATGTACGACAGTTCTTTCAGCTTTAGCGCGCCTTCGAGTGCTATCGGGTAGAGGTGGCCTCTGCCGAGAAACAAGAAATTGCCGACCAGATAGAATTCACGAGCGACGTCCACGATGGACGGTGCCATCTCGAGCGCCGACTCCATCACGTGTGGAGCCCTGGCGAGATCTTCGAGGCGCGCTCGCGCGGCGTCGGGACTCAGCCGCCCCAACCGCTGCGCGAGGTGAAGAGCGAAGAGGTACAAACAAACGACCTGGGAAGTGAAGGTCTTCGTCGCCGCGACCCCGATCTCGGGGCCGGCATGAGTGTAGAGAGTCTGGTCGCAGACTCTCGTCGCCATGGAGCCCATGACATTGCAGATCGCGAGGGTCGTCGCTCCGGCCTCTTTTGACGCTTTGAGCGCAGCGAGCGTGTCGGCGGTCTCGCCGGACTGGGTGATGCCGATGACGAGCTGGTTCTCATCCAGGATCGGATTTCGGTATCGGAACTCGGAGGCGACATCAACATCGACAGGAATGCGAGCGAGCTCCTCGATGTAGAACTTTCCGACCTGTGCCGCGAGCCAGCTCGTCCCGCAGGCAGCAATCGAGATTCGGCTCAATCGCTCGACGAACGCGTCGTCGAGAGCGACTTCGTTCAAGTGAACCAGCCCGGTGTCGAGCGAGTATCTTCCCAAGAGCGTGTCGCGGACCGCGCGGGGCTGCTCGAAGATCTCTTTGAGCATGAAGTGTTTGAAACCCTGCTTTTCGACCTGGACCGGATCCCAGGTGATTCGCTGAGGTGGGCGCTCCTGCTCCGCCCCGTTTGCGTCGACGACGGTGACGTCTCCCCTTCTTAGAATCGCGATGTCGCCGTCATCGAGGTAGACGGCGGAGCGTGTATGGTTCAGGAACGCGGGCACATCGGAAGCGATGAACGATTCGTCGTCGCCAATCCCGAGCACGAGTGGTGGGCCGTTGCGTGCGCCCACCAAAACATCTGGTTCGTTGGCACTGAGCGCCACGAACGCAAAAACCCCCTCGAGCTCTTCGAAAGAGCGTCTCACGGCAAGAGCCAAGTCACCGTCGAAGTGTTTTTCGATCGTGTGCGCGATGATCTCGGTATCGGTCTCGGTGACGAACTTGTGCCCTTGCTTCGTGAGTTTGGCCTTGAGGTCTAGGTAGTTCTCGATGATGCCGTTGTGGACGACGACAATGGTTCCGCTGCAGTCGCGATGAGGATGAGCGTTTTCTTCGTTGGGACGACCATGGGTCGCCCACCGCGTGTGACCGAGACCGTAGGAGCCGTTCAAACCTGTCGGGTCGACCTGTCGGACGAGGTTGTCGAGTTTGCCCTCGCAGCGAAGGAGCTTGAGCTCACCGTTGTCGACGACCGCGACGCCCGCGGAATCATATCCGCGATACTCGAGTGAGCGCAGTCCTTGGAGAAGCATCTCCGACGTGGAGCGCTCACCGATGTAGCCGATTATGCCGCACATGTCAGTTTCCAATTCCTATCAAGGATAGAAGATGCACGCTGGAATCTCCCTGTCTCCACTCATCAGTTCTTGCTTCTTCGATTGGCCCAGTTCTTTTTGATGATTTGGTGGCTTCTTGCCAGAGCGAGGGCGTTGGCAGGGACGTCTTTGACGATGCAAGAACCTGCAGCGACGAAAGCGCCCTTGCCGATCTTGACCGGGGCGACGAGTTGGACGTCGCTTCCGATGAAGGCTCCGTCGCCGACGACCGTACGATTCTTGACACGACCATCGTAGTTACACGTGATCGTACCGGCGCCGAGATTGGCGTTTTTGCCGATCGAGGCATCGCCGACGTAGCTCAGGTGCGACGCCTTCGCGCCCGCACCGAGCTTCGCGTTCTTGATCTCGACGAAGTTGCCGATGCGCGCGGCGTCGCCCACATCGGAGTCGGGGCGCAGGTGTGCGAAGGGGCCGATAGAAGCGTTCTTGCCGATGCGACTGTCGCGAATGAAACAGTGATCGAGAACCTGGGTTCCGGCGCCGACGCTTGCATTGACGAGGTGAGAAAAACTCCCCAGGGTGCAAGCCTTGCCGATGCGCGATGCGCCCTCGACGAGCACGTAGGGCGACAACAGCGTGCCCGCGCCAACCGCCACCTCCGGGTCGATCGACACGCTCGCGGGGTCCGGCACCAAAACACCGTGACGCATGAGGGTCGCCACCTTCCGTTGCCGCAAGATGCGGTGGGCATCGCTCCATGCCTGAGCGGAATCGACAAGAACAAGCTCGTCGTCGTCGACGAACACGGGATCTGGCTTGAGCCGTCGAGCAAGGTCTTGGAGCGAGCTCGGCAGGCCGGCTTTGATGGTTTTGAGTGCCCGGACGTCCGTGGCGATGACAACAGGATCCCCGCCGCCGCTTCGAAACAAGGCGTGGGCACGGCTTGCGCTCGCCTTCACGACCCGCTTGAGCGCACGCGCGACGAGGCACGGAGCCTCGGCGGGAGCGAAGAGAATCGAGCCCCGCAGCGATGCGAGCTGGCTCACGGAAATCGAAGTGAGTGCGGGCGGGCCGTCGCCTCCTACCCAGAGAATGCGCCGGGGCTTCAAGGCCCGGATGGCGTGGAGACTTCGCTGCCAGACCGGCTGACCCAAGAGCATCGCGGACACAAACACGTTGCCGCGTTGGGGCCAGAGAGCTACCGTCGTCACGATCGTGTTGCCGTGACGCGTGCGCGTCGGAAGAGTGCTTGCAGCGCGAGCGCGCACTTCTCACCGTCGTGACGGAACACCGGACTTGGGTGGATCAGGTCCGTGAGTACGAGTGGGCAGCGAAGCGCGTTTTCGCTGGAAGGCTCGACGGGATAGGCGCCTTCCTCGCGGTAGCGAGCCAGCGTCGTCTCCGGCACACTCGTCGAGTTTGCGAGAACGTGAGACAAAATCAATTTCGGCGCGTGCTGTCTCAGGGCTTCCACATGATCGGCAAGGGAGTAGCCCGTTGTCTCGCCTGGTTGGGTCATCATATTCGAAAGGTAGACGACGAGCGCGCCCGAGGTCTGAATGGCGTCCACCACGCCCGGGACCAGCAGGTTAGGAATGAGACTCGTGTACAGCGACCCGGGGCCGATTAACACGAGGTCGGCCTGTGCCAGCGCTTCGAGCGCGTCGTCGGGGGGACGGCAGCTCTCTGGATCGAGATGCACCCGATGGATCGGTTTCGTGGACTGGCTGATGTTGGTTTCGCCGGCAATGCGCTCGCCTCCCTCGAGCTCCGCGATGAGGGAGACCCGCTGGTTGGTCGAAGGAAAAATGCGGCCGCGAATCGCGAGTACGTGGCTTGCAGCGCGAACGGCCTCACTGAAATCGCCGGTGACAGCCGTGAGCGCAGTCAGGAACAGGTTCCCGAAATTGTGACCAGCGAGCTCGCCCCCACTCTCGAACCGGTGTTGAAACAGTGACGAGAGAAGCGACTCGTCCTCGGACAGTGCCACGAGACAGTTGCGGATGTCTCCCGGCGGCAGCATCTGGAACTCGTCGCGCAACCGCCCCGAGCTTCCGCCGTCGTCGGTCACCGTTACGAGAGCGGATAAGTCGGCGAAATAGACCCCGTCTCTAGACTCTCCGGGCGGAGGCGGGTCGATGAAGAGTTTGAGCCCCGAAAGCAGCGCGGAGAGCCCCGTGCCGCCCCCGATCGCGCAAACCCTGAGGCCGTAGATCACAGCGAGGAGTCGCTACGATGCGTCGTCGAGAAGCACCGCGACCTCAGTGGCGTCCCACACGCGCGCAAAGTCGTCGTCGACTCTGGCGTGTACACGCGCCGAGGGATCACTCCCGATCGCCTGCTTGAGAAGCTTCGCGGTAGCCGGAGCGTCTCCGGACAAAGCGTGGGCGGCTGCCAGGCAGTACTGAACGTGGGAGCTCTTGGGCTCGAGGTCGAGGGCTTTCGTCAAATGCTTGATGGCCTGGGAGTGGTCCCCGTCGTTGAGGGACATCACACCGGCGGTCACCATTTCCTCGGCGTTTTTCGGCCGTCGCTGCGGCGATAGCCGTTGGTCGCAAACGATCAGGTAGGAGCCGACGCGATCCATCAATTCTCTTTCTTCGGGGTAGGTTTCCTGCAGGCGGACGAGCTGCTCTTTCGCCTTGGCGGGGTCGTCCTTGTAGAGCGCTTTCAGGGCCTTTTCGAGTCCGTCGAGTGCTTTTTGATAGGGTTCGCTTGTGGCGCGCCCTAGTTTTTTTGCGGTGTCACCCTTGGAGCGCGTCGTCTTCTGTCCCATGGGACCTCCTTCATTGGCGACAAGTGCCTCCGAGACCAGGCACCCTGAGAATCGGAAAAGCGGAAGTCGCCGTTCCTTGCTGCACTCGGACGTGCTCGGTCGCCAGCCGAGACACACTTGGTTGGGAACCTGGAATTATACGGGGATATGGCCTCGTGGGTCAAACTGTGACGCAAGCTCTTGTTCCAGAAGTTGTATGGGGGTGAGGCCCGCAGGTTTCGCTCGCATCAGGAGGCGCTCAGTCCTGTCCCCGATGGCTTCGATGGCATCGAGGCTTCGCTTCTCGCCTTGAAGGAGAAAGCGGACGCCTTGAATCAGAGCACCGGCGTTGGCCAGGTAATCGGGTACGAACACGATGTTGCGCGCCGCGAGCGCGTCTCCGACGGCCGCGGTTGCCAGGACATTGTTCGCCGAGCCGACGACGATGCGAGCCGCGAGGTTCGCCGTCGTTTGCTCATCGAGCACGCCGCCAATCGCGCACGGCGCGAACAGCTCGCATTCCACGGAATAGATGTCATCGACGCGGACCTCTTGAAAAGAGACCGACTTCGCGAGCTCGTCGAGCGCGTCACGGCTCGGGTCGCACACGTAGAGCTCCGCCCCCTCCTCCGATAGTTTTCGGGCGAGCCACGCACCAACGCCCCCCGCACCTTGCAGAGCCACTCGAACTCCCTCGAAATCGGATCGGTTCAGATGGAAGGCCAGCGCAGCTCGGGCCGCGGCGACCACACCGAGCGCGGTTGCCAGATTCAGGTCACCGACACCCTCATCGGATTCGTCCACCATATGGGAGGTTTCGCGGCGAATTACTGCGCCGTCTTCGATCGGGAGTCCGACGTCTCTTCCTGCCAGGAATCGTCCTCCCATGCCCTCGAGGACTCGCCCGATGGCAAGGAGTGTGTCGTGTCGTTTTGACTCCGGCGGCTTGATCAAGACGATCTTCCCGCCTCCCACCGGGAGACTTGCCGCTGCCGCTTTGTACGTCATCGCGCGCGCGAGCCGGATCCCGTCCGCAAGCGCGTCGTGCTCACTCGCGTAAGGATAGAGACGAATACCGCCAGTCGCCGGACCCCGCGATGTGTTGTGGATCACCATGAAACCCTGGAGGCCGCTCGCGGGGTCGGAAAGCGCGATGGCTCGTTCGAAGAGGTTCATGTGCCGAACCGATTATAAACGTCGCGGGCCGGCAAACCGTGCTCCTTTGCCAATCGCTTCGACGCTTCTCTCGCGCTCAGGCCCTCTTCACGGAGACGTTTGAAGCTCGGCTCGAGCGAATCGACGGTGACCTTCGGTTGAGGCGGTGTCGGCCCGACGACGAGAGTGATCTCGCCCTTCAAGCTGCGCGGCTTCGCCCACGCGGCGAGCTCACGAAGCGTACCGTCTCGATGCTCTTCGTGAAGTTTCGTCATTTCTCGAAGCAGGCACGCTGGTCGCTCCGGATCGATCGTCGCGAGCTCTTGCAGGAGCTGGGAAACACGTTTCGGAGACTCGAACAAAGCGAACGTGCCAGCGATGCCCGCAGCTCGGGCGATAACCTTTTTGCGTGCCGCTCCGCGCGCTGGCGCGAAGCCGAGAAACACGAAGCTCGATGTCGGGAGTCCGGAAACTGCAAGAGCAGCGAGGAGTGCGCTCGCTCCCGGAATCGCGCGTACGGAAATGCCCTGCTCGCGTGCGGCGCGAACGAGACGATAGCCTGGGTCCGACACCAGGGGTGTGCCAGCATCGGAGACCAAGGCGATGTCGTCGCCGTCGCGGAGTCGCGCAATGAGCCGCGGCGTGCGTTGAGCCTCGTTGTGCTCATGGTACGAGAAGGTGGGCGTGCGGATCTCCCAGTGGCGTAGGAGTTTGCCAGTCGTCCTCGTATCTTCGCACGCGACCGCGGAAACGGATGCGAGGACTTGGACCGCACGATGTGTCAGATCCTGAAGGTTACCGATTGGAGTCGAAACCACGTAGAGCGTGCCGGTCATCGCCCGTCGATCGTATCAACATTGCACGCTCATAGCGCCTGTGGTACTTTTTTCGGTCACGCAATCGAGGAGTTTGCTTGCCCGACCTGAAGATCAAAGGGGAAAAACGCGTCGAGCTTTCGATCGTTTTTCCTGCCTACAACGATGCCGGCACCATCCCCAGCATGGTGATCGGTGCACGAATCGCCGCGCGCAAGCTGGCTGATGACTTCGAGATCGTCGTCGTCAACGACGGGAGCGTGGATCACACGGCCGACGTGCTCGCAGAGCTCGAAGCAGTGTTTCCCGAACTGCGCGTCGTGCACCATCCCCAAAATCGCGGTTACGGCGGCGCTCTGCGAACGGGCTTCGGCGCCGCAACCAAAGAGCTGATCTTCTATACCGATGGCGACGCACAATACGATCCGCGGGAGATGGAGCGGCTGTTCGACGCCTGGGAGCCGTCGAGCGATTTTGTCAACGGTCGGAAAATCGGCCGTTCGGATCCGCTCCACCGGGTCCTCATCGGGCGCCTCTATCACTGGAGCGTCCGCTTTGCCTTCGGACTGAGGTTGTCCGACGTGGACTGCGACTTCCGTTTGTTCCGGCGCCGCATCTTCGACAAGGTCGAGCTCACCAAGGATAGCGGCGTCATTTGTGTCGAGTTGATGAAGAAAGTTCAGGACCACGGTTTTCGCATCCAGGAAGTACCGGTGAACCATTTTCATCGTGCCTACGGCAAGAGTCAGTTCTTCAACTTCCCGCGCGTCGGCAAAACCCTCCTGGACCTTGGGCGCCTGTGGGTCGATCTCGTGGTCCGAAAAGTGCACTTGCAGGCATCTGCTAGCGGGCCTCCGGGTGAGAGCGCCTCTGGAACTGCTGGGCACTCCCCAACCCGCGATACTGAGACCGCCGTGCGTTAACGAGGTGCTCCCCTCGCGAGCAGCAAAGTGACTCAATCCAAGAAAGACCTCTATCGCGAGACCTACGAGAACAAGAAGGTTCTCATCACCGGTGGGCTCGGCTTCATCGGCAGCAATCTCGCGCACGCACTCGTGCCGCTTGGCGCAGACGTCCTACTCGTCGACTCTCTCATTCCCGATTACGGTGGTAATCTCTTCAACATCGAGAACATCAAGTCCGACGTCACCGTGAACATCGCTGATGTTCGTGACGCCAACGGAATGCAGTACCTCGTCCGGGATCAGGACTATCTCTTCAACCTCGCGGGCCAGGTCAGCCATATCGATAGCATGGTGGACCCGATGACCGACCTCGAGATCAATTGTCGGAGCCAACTGTCGATCCTGGAAGCCTGTCGCCATGTAAACCCCTCCGTGCGCATCGTCTACTCGAGCACACGACAGATTTACGGCAAACCACTCGAGCTTCCGGTTACGGAAGACCACGTTCTCCGGCCGACCGATGTGAACGGCATCAACAAGACGAGCGGTGAGATGTACCACCGGATTTATTCGGACGTGTACGGTCTTCGTACGACGTCTCTGCGCCTCACTAACACCTACGGCCCGCGTCAACTCGTGAAGCACAACCGGCAAGGGTTCGCCGGCTGGTTCATTCGTCGCGTCGTCCTCGGCGAGGAAATTCTTTTGTTCGGTGATGGCGAGCAGAAACGGGATTTCAACTATGTCGATGACGTGGTGGACGCGTTTCTTCTCTCCGCGGCCTCGCCAGCAGCAGAGGGCGAGACGTTCAATCTTGGCGCGACGCCGCCGGCGACGCTTCGCGAGTTCATCGAGCTCTTGTACGACGTTTCCGGAAAGGAGCCGACGTACAAGCTCGTGCCCTTTCCCGAAGAGCGCCGCCGCATCGACATCGGTGATTTCTACGCCGACTACGGAAAGATCCAACGAGCGATCGGATGGACGCCCGAAACGTCGTTGCGAGAGGGTGTGACCAAGACCCTCGCGTTCTACCGAGAACACATCGAGCGCTACTTGAGTTGAGGGATCGCACGATTCAGTTCAACGACCTCGCCCCAGGCGACGACGAGCTTTCTCGGGAGATCGACGCGGCCATCCGACGCGTCGTTTCCTCGGGTTGGTATGTGCTGGGACCGGAGGTCGAAGCCTTCGAGGAGGAATTCTGCCGAGCCCTGGGCTTTGCCCACGGAGTCGGTGTCGCCTCGGGAACCGACGCCCTGAGCCTCTCGCTTCTCGCGCTCGGAGTCGGTGCCGGAGACGAAGTCATCACGTCGCCGCTCACGGCGGCGTTCACGGCGATCGCGATCAGCCGTGTGGGAGCGCGACCCGTGTTTGCCGACATCGAGGAAGAGACCTTGACGATCTCGCCTGCGAGCGTCACCGATCGCATCACGCCTCGCACCAAAGTCATCGTCCCGGTACATCTCTACGGAAATGCGTGCGAGATGGACGCCCTCATGGGTGTGGCTGAGCGCCATTCGCTCACCGTGGTCGAAGACGCTTGCCAGGCGCACGCGGGCCGGTACCATGACAAACCTCTCGGTAGCTTTGGCCGGGCGGGAGCGTTCAGCTTCTATCCCACGAAGAATCTCGGTGCGCTCGGCGACGGAGGTTTCGTCGCAACGAGTGATCCCGAACTTGCTGCGAGCGTCAGAAGTTTCAGAAACGGGGGTCAGTCGAGCCGCTACGTTCACGAGACCGTCGGATTCAACAGCCGCCTGGACGAGCTCCAAGCGGCGGTGCTTCGTGCGAAGCTTCCATACCTCGAACGCGGGAACGAGAGACGCCGGGAGATTTCTTCGCGCTACGAAACCGCGCTCGAGGGCACCGACCTTGTTCCTGTCACGCCTCGCCCGGGCACGGTGTCGGCGCGGCACCTCTTCGTCGTCAAAGCACTCGCGCGGGACCCGCTGGCGGATCGTTTGCGCGACCGCGGTATCCAAACGCTGATCCACTACCCCGTACCGGTCCACTTGCAACCGGCCTATCGCGAGCTGGCACACGAGGGGAGTTGTCCCGTGGCCGAAGCTGCCGCAACGAGCGTCGTCTCTTTGCCGCTATATCCGTCCATGCGCGACGTCGACGTCGACGCCGTCATCGCGGCGCTACACGAAGTGACATGAAGCGGCGAGGGCGTCTAGGGGTTCTTACCGGAGGTGGCGACTGCGCCGGTCTCAACGCCGTAATCCGCGCCGCCGTGAGAACCGCGGACTCGCTCGGTTGGGAAAGCGTTGGGATCCAGGAAAGCTTCGGCGGGCTCTTGAACACCAAGAGGAGTCGCGTGCTTCGGCCTGTCGACGTCCGAGGGATCCTGCACACCGGCGGTACGATTTTGGGGACGACGAATCACGGCGATCCTTTCAGGTTTCCCCGAAGGACTCCGGACGGTGTCGTTTACGTCGACCGTTCGGCCGAAGTCGTCGCGAACTTCAAAAAGCTGCGGTTGAACGGACTCATCGTCATCGGCGGTGACGGCACGTTGAAGATAGGCCACAAGCTCTCCGAGATGGGGGTTCCCGTGGTCGGTGTCCCGAAGACGATCGACAACGATGTAGCAGCAACGCTGATGACGTTCGGGTTCGACTCGGCCGTGCACGTCGCCACCGAGGCGTTGGATCGCCTGCATACGACGGCATCGAGTCATCGGCGGGTCATGGTGCTAGAGACCATGGGGCGCAACGTGGGGTGGATCGCTCTACACTCGGGCGTCGCCGGAGGCGCCGACGTGATCTTGATTCCCGAGATCCCTTTCGATATCCACAAAGTCTGCGAAAAGATTCGGGATCGCGCCCGCCGCGGTCGTCGCTTCAGTATCGTCGTCGCCGCCGAGGGCGCGGTTCCCATCGGAGGCGTCCAGCGCTTTCAGGAAAAAGCCGGCCTCGGCTTCGAAGGCAGGCTCGGCGGTATCGGCGAGCTCGTTTCAGAGCGCATCAGCAAGATCACCGGAGCGGAGACGCGCTCGCTCGTTCTCGGCCACCTCCAGCGCGGGGGGCGGCCCACGAACTGGGACCGGCTTCTGGGGACTCGCTTTGGATCCGCCGCGGTTCGTGCCGCGGTGGAAGGTCATTGGGGACAGATGGTGGCGCTCCGGCCGCCGACGATCAAGCTCGTCCCGTTGTCGAAGGCGGTAGCCCACTTAAAGCGAGTTCCCAAAGCGAGCGACATCGTGCGCGCGGCTCGGGACCTCGGCATTGCGTTCGGTGACTGAGTCAACGGATCGGTGGGAACAGGCCAAGGCGGCATTCGAAGCCGTCGTCGAGCAGAAATCTCCTAACCGCTCGAAGTTCCTCGAGAGGCTTTGCGGCCACGACCACGCACTTTTCGAGGAAGTGCGCTCGCTTCTCGAAACCTACGACGACGAATATCTCGAAAGTCCTGCAGTTTCCGAATCGCTCGCCGCGCTCGCCGATCCCGAACCGGACCCCGAGCCTCGAAAGATCGGTCCCTACACCATCGTCGAGAAAGTCGGCACCGGCGGCATGGGCGAGGTTTACAAAGTCGTCGACGACGAAGGTCGACCCTTTGCGCTGAAGCGCCTGCGTCGCGAGCTCGTCAGCGACGAGGGACTCTCGCGGTTGCGGCGGGAAGCAACGGCCGCCTCGGCACTCGAGCATCCAAACATCGTGCGCTTCGTGACACTGGTTGAGCACGAGGGGTTTCCCCATATCGTCATGGAGTATCTCGAGGGACGGACCTTGAAAAAACTCCTTGCTGGTGAACGGCGCCTCGATCTTGCCGGCGCGCTGCAGGTGGCACTCCAAGTTGCCGAAGCTCTCGCGTGCGCGCACGAGAAAGGAATCGTCCACCGCGACTTGAAGCCCGGGAATATCCTGCTGACGAATTCGGCGCAAGTAAAACTACTCGACTTCGGGATCGCCAAGATGCTCGCGGTGGCCCAGGTATCGGGCCTCTCACCGCAGGAGCGGTTGACGAAATCTGGCGAGATTCTAGGGACTCGAGGCTATATGGCGCCGGAACAGGCCCGCGGCGAGGCCGTGGACGCGCGCGCCGACGTATTCTCGTTTGGCTGCGTGCTTTACCAAATGTTGTGCGGCAAGAGCGCTTTTACGGGCAACAACGCGCTCGCGCGATATGTCGCGATTGTCAGCGAGGAGCCACCGCGACTCAAAGAGAAGGAGCCTTCGGTCCCGGACGAGTTGGATGAGCTCGTGCACCGCTCCCTTTCCAAAGACGCTGACGATCGCCCCAAAGACATGAAAGAGGTCCTGGCGGTGTTGCGCCGCACCAGACAATAGAGAGAACGACAAGTCTTGGATTTATTGAATGTAGCCGAGCGTACGCAATTGCTGCACGGCGGCGGGGTCGAGGCCTTCGAGCTCGGCGTCTTCCTCGGCGCTGTTGTCGAGATCTCGCGCCGGATCCTGCTGCATCCACGATTCCAGTAAGGGAACGAGCTTTCCCGCCTCGCCCGGAAGTTCGTGGAAAAGATTCTGCGTTTCGCCGGGATCGCTCACGAGGTCGTAGAGCTCATAGAGGTCTCCGTCAGGGTGAGGGATGCGGATGAGCTTCCACCGTTCAGTCCGCAGCATTCGCCACTTCCCACGATTGCCGTCGAAATACACCCGTTCGTGCTCGGGAAACATGGAACGGCGGGGTGCACTCTCGGCGAACGCGTTCAAGAAAGGAAGCGTGCCGCCCTTGACGAGCGGTACCAGACTCACCGCGTCGCTTTGCTCGAGCGGGCCGAGCTCCACATCAGCGAGCTCGAGGAGCGTCGGCGCAAGATCCATAAGGCGTACTTGCTGAGAGACTTCCGTCCCGGGTGGAATAGAGTCCGGGTAGCGCAAAACGAGTGGGACGCGCAAGACTTCATCGTAGAGCGCGAAATCGTGCGTGAAATAAAGCCCGTGCTCACCGAAAGCTTCGCCGTGATCACCGGTGACCGCCACGACAGTTGAAGTTTCGACACCGAGATCGGCAAGCGATTTCATAATCCGTGCGAGGTTGTCGTCGGTGTAGGTGATCGCGCCGTCATACAGCTCTCGGAGCTCGGAGACGGTGTCCGCGCTGTAGCGTTTCCCACCAAAGAATATACTCCCGCGGGATCGCCGCCAAAAAGCGAGATCCAAAAGCGCTTCGTTGTCGGGGTAATGAGGGAAGACGAGGTCGTAGTAGGGACCTCCGGGAATATCGGCGTAAGGTGTCGGCTCGAAGGTGTCGTGCTCGCGCTCGACCATCGAACGCAAATGCTGAACCCGCGGCTCGTCGGCGTGTTCTTCGCGAAAGAGGGCAGAATAGGGATAGCTCGGCGTGTAGGGGAGATGCGGATCGAGGAAGTGGAGCCACAAGAAGAACGGCCTTTCCGGGTCGCGCGCGTCGAGCCAGTCCACGGCAGCGAGAGAAAGGCTGCGTGCGTCGAGCCCGGCCGAGAACTTGTTGTTGTGGTACTCATCGAAGCCTTGGTCGAGTCCAGATTTGCGGCGAAGCCATGTGTGGCGTGTCATCGCCGCTGTTTGATACCCGGCAGCGCGAAAGCGTTCGGCGAGGGTCTCGAGCTCCGGGGCCAGTATCGCCGGGTGGTTGCGAACGCCGTGGCCCGGGGGCGTCCGCCCGGTCATGAGCGAGGCGATCGACGGCAGCGTGAAGGGCGCCTGGGCCAAGGTGTTTTCGAACCGGGCTCCCTGAGCGGCGAGTCGGTCGAGGTTGGGAGTCGTGTTGCGACGGTAGCCGTAGGAGCCGACGTGATCGGCACGCAGCGTCTCCACGGTGATGAGCAGCACGTTGGGCCGTTCGCTCGGGCCCGTCGGGCGGGTTCCGTTGCAGGCAGCGATCGCACCCAAGCCGAACACTACGGCGATCTTGACGCCAGCGCGAGCTATCAACCCGCGCACGCTACAACTCCCCTGACCCACCATCGAAGTTCAACTCCGTCGTCGTATCGTCGATGGTGAGCACGCGGCTCGAGCGTCGTGACGGGTCGAGGTTCCAAACCGTTGCCGTGTAATCGCCGATCGGTAGGCGAGGTGTCGAAAACGCACCATCCCGCTCCGCCACCACGGCGTAGGGCGTTTCGGTCGCGACAATGATCGCGGCCATCGACGGGTGTACGCCGCACGATACATCGAAGACCGAAGCGGTCTCGAACACGTAGTCGTAAGCGCCGGTCACGGGTGTCGCGACGTTGAACGCGGTCTCGCGGGTCACAGTGTCGATGACATGGACGTTGTGAAGCGTGTCTTCGCTGTTTTTGAACTGGACCGTTTGGCCGACTCGGACGATCAGCAAGCGGGGGTGGAAATCCGTGTTGTATTGGTCCATGAGGGCCGGTTCCTGCGGTATCGGGGTTGGGCCCGGGACCTGAGGCTCGAAAAGTATGACCGACGGGAAACCGCCAGTTGCGCGCGGTGCCGTACCCGTCAGGATGTCAGCCGTTGCGACCGGCAGCTCTTCATCTTTTGGAGTCGTCGTCTCGGGCTTTGCGGGACCGCTGGTACACCCGACGAAGAAAAGTCCGAAGAGGCTGCCGAAAACTGCGGCTTCAAGCCACGGCGGACGTGCGCGCAAAGTCAAACGAGACCTAATTCGTCGTTCCGTGACCCGGCGCCGGGACGGGCTGCGTCGCAAGCGACTGCGCCGTCAATGCGAGCTCGCCGTCATGGAGCGAGACCGAAACCCGATCACCTCTTTTGAGCTCGCCGCTGATGAGCCGTGCCGCAAGCACGTTCTCTAGCTGAGACTCGATCTCGCGCCGAAGGGGTCTTGCTCCGTAAACTGGATCGTAGCCATCGGCGGCGAGTTTGTCCTTCACGGCATCGGTGACTTGAATGGCGAGGTCTTGCTCCGCGAGACGTTCGCTCAGATCGGCGAGCGTGATGTCGACGATGCGTCGGATGTGCTCTCTTTCGAGCTGATGGAAGACGATCAAATCATCGATGCGGTTGAGAAGCTCCGGCTTGAACACCGTCTTCACCTGGCGCATGACACGATCTTTGATCTCTTCATACTTTCGGGAAGACAGTGGAGTCGAAAAACCGATGCCGGTGGACTCGCGCGTGATGTCTTCGCTGCCGATGTTGGACGTCGCGATGATGATGGTGTTGACGAAGCTGATCGTCCGACCCTGAGCGTCGGTCAGGCGACCATCTTCGAGAATCTGGAGCATCATGTGGTAGACGTCCGGGTGCGCTTTCTCGATCTCGTCGAGCAGCAAGACGCTATAGGGATTACGCCGGACTTGTTCGGTGAGCTGCCCGCCTTCGCCGTAGCCGATGTAGCCCGGGGGTGAGCCGATCATTTTGGAGACGGAATGGCGCTCCATGTACTCACTCATGTCGAGGCGGATGAGACGGTCCTCGTGGTCGAGAAGAAACTCTGCGAGAGCCTTGGCGAGCTCCGTCTTGCCGACGCCGGTAGGTCCTAGAAATATGAACGACCCGATAGGGCGCTTTTTGCCCTTGAGTCCGGCGCGATTGCGACGAATGGCGTCGGAAACGGCGCGCACAGCGTTGGCCTGGCCGACGATCCGCTGGTGGATGTTGTCTTCCATGCGGGAGAGTTTTTGCACCTCGGACTCTAGCATCCGAGTGACGGGAATTCCCGCCCACCCCTGGACGACGCGAGCGATGTCCTCGCTCTCTACCATCGAATCCTGGGGCAGCTGGCTCTCTTGCCACGCCTTCATCATCTGTTTCAGGTCGGACTCGAGCCGCATGATGTTTTGCTGGCAGATGGCGGCCCGCTCGTAGTCTTGCGATTGGTAGGCCTCGCGCTGTTGCGCAATGAGTTTGTCGCGGTCACGCTTCGTGCGGCGAACTTCCGGCGGCGAGTAGACGAGCTCGAGATGCTTTCGCGATCCCGCCTCGTCCAGGAGGTCGAGAGCCTTGTCGGGAAGGAAGCGATCGGCGATGTAGCGTTCGGAGAGCTTCGCCGCCGAGTCGATGGCTTCATCGCTGAAGGTGACGTTGTGGTGCGCTTCGTAGTGGCGCTGAAGTCCCTTGAGGATGCTGACGGTATCGCCGACCGTTGGCTCCTTGACGATCACGCTTTGAAAGCGCCTCTCGAGTGCTTTGTCTTTTTCGATGTGCTTCTTGTAGTCGTCGAGCGTCGTCGCCCCGATACAGCGGAGCTGACCCCTCGCCAGCGCACTTTTCAACATATTGGATGCGTCGAGACCTCCCTCGACGTTTCCTGCGCCGACGACGGTATGGAGCTCATCGATGAACAGAATGACCTCCCCTTGAGCTGCGAGGACTTCGTCCTTGATGTTCTTCAAGCGCTCTTCGAACTCGCCGCGAAACTTCGAGCCCGAGACCACCTCGCTCATCTCGAGCAATAGCACGCGCTTGTTGGCCAGCGTATCGGGGACTTCGGCGTCTGCGATCCGCTGGGCGAGGCCCTCGACGATGACGGTCTTGCCCACGCCAGGCTCGCCGATGAGAACGGGGTTGTTCTTCTTGCGCCGCAGCAGGATTTGGATGAGCCGGTGGATTTCTTCTTCGCGTCCGACAACGGGGTCGAGTGAGCCTTTGCGGGCCATCTCGGAGAGATCGGTCGTGTACTTCGCCAACGTTTCGAACTTCGTGTCACCGCGCTTGTCGTCCACATTGCGGTTTCCGCGTTGGCGGACGTACGCATCCTTGGTCCGCTCGTAGCGAAAGCCCAGGTCTCGCAGGATACGCGCCGAAAGCCCCGCGGGCTCGCGATGAAGGGCAAGGAGCATGGCGCCGATGCCGACGAAGCGGTCACCCATGTTGTCCGCTTCTTCCTTGGCCATTCGCAGCACCTCGGCGGTCTGCGGTGAGACGAGGATCTGGAGCGATCCTTCACGGCGGAGCTTCAGCTTGTTCCGCTGGGCTGCGTGGATGAGATCGACGATGGATTTTTTCGTCCGTGGCGCGGGGTGGCCCAACTCGCCGATGAGCCGCAGCGCCTCCGAGTTGTCCTGCTCCAAGAGCCCCAACAGAATGAACTCTGGCGTGAGCTCGTTTTGTCGAAGGTTCACGAGCTCCATGGAGCCGATATTCACTGCCTCGATAACGCGTTCTGTGCAGTGGCGGAAGAGGACGTTATTCATGCAAATCCCCTGTTAAAATTGGGCGCGGCTGAGGGAAGCGCGTACAGCGGAAGCATAGCACAAGCGGCTCCGCTTCAACGCTCGGTTGGTTATAATCAACCCTCCGCTGTGAGAATCCTCACCGTCACGTCCTCCTACCCCAAGTACGCAGGGGATACGACAGCGCCTTTCATTGCCTCGATCACGAGGGCGTTGGCGGAGCGAGGGCACGAGCTGACGGTCGTTTTGCCCGCCCGGGTGGATCTCGACCCGGAGCCCATCCCCGGTGTCCGGTTCTGCCCCTTCCGGTACGCGCCGACCGAAGGGTTGAGCGTTTTCGGCTACGCGGAGGCGCTGCGCGCCGACGTTGCGCTGAAGCTCCAGACGTATCTCGCCGCACCCCTCGCACTCTTGTCGGGTGCTCGAAGGCTTTGGGCTGAATCCGGCCGGCAGGGCTTCGACGTCTTGCACGCTCACTGGGTCGTCCCTAACGGGGCGATGGCGTGGCCTGCATCGCGAGTCCGCGGTCTTCCTTTGGTCGTGAGTCTTCATGGCTCCGACGTGTTCCTGTCGGAAAACAAGGGCGCCTTCCGCGCTGCCGCCAAGCTCGCCTTCACCCGCGCGGCGGCGGCCACAGCGTGCAGTGCCGATCTCGCGGAGCGAAGCCTCGCGCTCGGCGCGACGCAACGGCCGGTGGTGATCCCCTACGGCGTGGATGCAAGCCTCTTCCACGCCAAGCCGGAAGCTGGGCAGGCCCTGCGACGCGAGCTCGGGATCGATGACGAGACGGTCGTCGTCTTCGCGGTCGGTCGCCTCGTCCGAAAAAAAGGGTTCGACATCCTCATCGATGCTGCTGCCAAGTTGAATCGAGAAGGGCGGGCGTTGTTGTTCGTGATAGCGGGCAAGGGGGACCTCCGGCTCGAGCTCGAGCAGCGCGCGCGAGCGCTCGGAGTACACGATGCTGTCAACCTCGTAGGGGATGTCGACCGGCCGTCACTGCCGAGCTACTTCGCGATGGCGGATATTGTCGCTGTCCCTTCCGTGAAGGACTCGGCGGGGAACGTGGACGGCCTCCCGAACGTGCTCCTCGAAGCGATGGCCTCGGGAAGCGCGATCGTTGCCAGTAACGTCGCCGGTATCCCGCAGGCGATCCGAAACGGTCGCGACGGCGTCCTCGTGCCTGAGAAGGACCCCGGAGCGCTCGCCGAGGCCTTTTCGGGCTTGGCGGCATCGAAGCAGAGGCGCTGCGAGCTCGGTGAATCGGCGCGGGCCCGGGCCCTCGAGGCATTCAATTGGAAACTAGTGGGAGAGCGTTTTGAGTCTGTTCTTCGCTCCGTCGCGCAAGCTCGCTGCCGCGCGTCTTGAGCGCGGCGGTCCTCGCGTCTACGATCCCCGTGAGCGCTTGGCGCTGGGAGTCTTCGATGCTTCGCTGCGCGTCGCGTCACCGTTTCTCGGTCTTCGCCCACCACGCCCCGCGATCGCCGTGGGCGATGCAAAACGGATTCTCGCCCTTCGGCTCGATCGCCTCGGGGATTTCTTGACCACGTTGCCCGCACTCGAGGCTTTGCGTCTCGCGGCGCCCGATGCGCACATCGAGCTGGGCGTCGGAAGCTGGAACGAGCCCATCGCGCGTCGACTCTCGTTCGTGGACACGGTGCGAAGCGTCGACACACCGTGGGCGGCTTGGGGTCAGCGTGTGCGGTTTGCCGACGCGCGGGAAGCGCTCGGCGGAGAGGCCCCGGATCTTGCGCTCGATTTTCAGGGCGACGTGCGCGTCTTGTTGTTGATGGCGACGACCCACGCGAAGCTTCGTGCGGGCTACGGCGATACCGGCGGCGCGTACCTGCTGACGCATCGCGCCCGGTGGGATGAAAAGAAGAGCTGGTACTGGCAGAACCTCGAGCTGGTGCGAACACTGTTCCCCAACGTCGAAGAGCGTCTTCGGCCCGTCAACTTCGTAACCCGAGAGGACCGGGAGCGGGCGGGGTCCCTGCTGGAGGAGTCGCCCCACCGAGCTCCTCTCGTCGGGATCCACCCGAGTGCGGGTCGAGCGTTGAAGCAGTGGGAGGCCGAGAAGTTTGCCGCGCTCATCGACGAGATGTCGCCTGCGGCACACGTGGTCGTTACTGGCTCTTCCGGGGATCGCGAGCTCGTCGAGACGATTGTCGCGAAAACGAGCTCGCAACCGGAGACACTTTTAGGAACCGATCTCGCGACGTTCGCCGCGGTCGTCGAAAGATTCGACGTCTTCGTGACCGGCGACACGGGACCGATGCACCTGGCCCATGCGGTCGGGACGCCGAACGTCGCCATCTTCGGGCCGTCCGACCCGGTGCGCTATGGACCCGAAGCGGGGCTTGGCTCGAGGCGGGTCGTGCGCCAGCCCGTGTACTGTTCGCCGTGCAACATGATCCGTCGTCCGCCGGCCGAGTGCGACCGCGGCAGGGCGCCCGAGTGCATCGCTGGGATCTCGCTCGAACAAGTGCTCGAAGCGATCCACGCGGAGCTCAACGAAGCTCGCGCCACCGGTCGATGAGCTCCTTGGATGCCTCTGGCCACGTGGGGTAGTCGAACTCGAAGCCTTCGGCCTGGAGACGTCCGGGCACGACGCGGCGGCTTTTCAAGACGAGCTCGGTCTCCGTTCTCATCAACCAAGCGCCAATCTCGAGCATCCACTGCGTCGCGGGCAATCCGATCTTGACACCGCTCGCCTGTCGCAGCGCCCGCATGAAATCGTCATTCGGAAGCGGGTTCGGAGACGCCAGGTTGACCGCGCCGGAGAGCTCGTGCTCGATGAGCCAATAGATTGCGCGGACGAAATCGAGCTCGTGAATCCACGAGACATATTGGCGACCGTCGCCGGCTCGCCCACCGAGGCCTCGTCGTACCAGCCCGACGAGGGTGTCGAAGATTCCGTTTCTATCCGGAGTCATGATCATCGCGGAGCGGAGTTTCACGCGGCGGGTCGACGACGAAGGCGCGGCGTCGACTTCGCGCTCCCACGCGTTGGCGACGTCGATGCTGAAGCGCCAAGTATCTGGCAGGTCTGGCTCGGTGCCCCCCAGGATACCCGTGAGCTCATCGTTGGGCGCATCGTAGCGATGCGCATAGATCGTCGCCGTGCTCGACTGGAGCCACACGCGCGGGGGCTGGTCGAGCTGAGCCAACGCTTCGCCCATGACTCGGGTCGAAAGAACTCGCGACTCCATAATGGCGCGTCGATTGCTTTCGTTATACCGGCAATCGACGCTCCTGCCGGCAAGATTGATGACGGCGTCGGCGCCGTCGAGCTCTCGGACCCAATCACCGAGCGTGACGCCGTCCCAGACCAGGGTGCGCCAGGGTGCGTGCGGGTGCACGTGCCGACTCAGGATGACGGGCTCGTGACCCTCTCGCTGAAACGCGCGTGCGAGCACGCTGCCGACTTGTCCGGATCCTCCCGAAAGCACAATCTTCATTTGCGAATGCGCGCTTTCAGCCAAGCGATCTCATCCCGTCGAAAAAAACCGAAACCGAACAATGCCACGGGAAAGAGAAGGGTTGCGCCGATTTTGATCGCGACGGCTTCCTTCCATCCCGCCGGCCACTCCACCGGGGCCAACAGGGAGACCGAGAACGCCAGTGCGGCGGCAGTGACGATGCGCAAGAGGCGAGACCATTCGAACGGGATCGGATAGTGCTTGTGCCCGAAGTAGATGCCCATCAGCGCCATGAGACCATAGCCGGCGACCGTCGCCCACGCGGCCCCCTCGACCCCGAATCTTGGGATCCACAGGATGTTGAGCACGACGTTCAACACGGCGGCGGAGAGCGTCATGACGGGGAAGTAGGTCGTCTTCTTGCTGATCCCGATGCCGATCGACGTGAGTGCGAACAACCCCTGCGTCATGTAGGCGAGCACCACGATCGGGATGACAGTGTGGGCCGCGTGGAACTCGGGTGTCGCCATCAGGAACAACAGCTCCCGCCCGAACACAGCGTTGAGGAGGCCGCACCCAACAAGAGTCGCAAACGCGTAGGTTGCGAGCCGCGCCAATGTGCGAGCCGCATCAGGCTTGGACAACTGGGCGTAAACGAACGGGCTCCATGCCAGCTCGAACGCAGACAGGAAGAATTTGACACCGGTGCCCATCATGTAGCCGATGTGGTACAGACCGCTCGACGAGAGGCCGAGAAAGATCTCGATGAGCTTCCGGTCCGACAAGTTCAAGACCTGGTGAGCGAGGCCATGCGGGACTTTCGGAACGCCGAATGCCGCGGCTGAGCGCAGCATCGGCGCGGAGAAGCCAAGGGTAAGGTTTCGCAACAATGTGGGCGAAAGCGCAGCGACGAAAAGAAACGAAGATGCCACGTCCGCCCACAACACGCCGGCGACCCCCCAACCGCTCACGATGAACGCGACTTTGAGGCCGATGTTGAGGAAGCTTCGAAACAGCGTTACCCGCGTGAATGCTTTGGGCCTCTCCTGCATGCGAAACAAGTTCATCGGCACGAACGCGAACGTGTTGAGCAGCGTATCGGTGGCGACGAGCACGACCCAGGTGGCGATCAGCGATTGGGAGAGCTCGTCGCCGAGGAGCCAACGGCTCAAAGGGCCCGAGAAGACGACGCACAGCGTGAAAAGGATGGCGCTGATCGCGAACGCCGTGACGAAAAGCGTGGTCGCGAGGAGCTTCTTGTCGTGGTCGGTTTTCTGCTCGTAGTAGATTCGGAAGAAACCGGAGTCGAGACCCGAGCGAAAGAAGATCTTGGTGAGAACGCCGAACAGGAGGAGGATCCCAAGAGCGCCGTAGTTGGCGGGTGAGAGATACGTCGTGAATACGGGCATCAACCCGAAGTTGACGAGGTAGGGCACCACGTCCGCCACTCCGTAAATGGCGGAATGCTGCGCCAGCTTCTTGAGCTCTGCGCGGATCACGAAGCGATCATATAAGGATTTCCGAATTCGATCGACGTTCCCCGCGCGCAGTGAGGAATCATGACACCCAAATGAGTTTCTTCGCGCTGATCTTCGTGACTTCGTGACTTTGTGTCGTCGGTTTTTCGTCTGGTTTGTCGTCCGGGAGCACAGTTGCTCCCGGACGCGAGTGCTGGTAATCTTCGAAGTGCCACCCTCCTCTCATTACCCCTGAGGAAGTCCTAGGAGCCGGGCCCCAACCCCGGCGGTGGCCTTTTTTTCTTTGGACGCCGAACTACAAGCCCTTAAGACTCAGCATGTTGCATGTTCCAAAATGGAACAGTTCTAGAGGTATTGCTAAGATGCTGACTAGAAATAACTAATAGCTGGACGTCAGGGTCTCCCTCACCCGGACGAGCAAGTCGCGTGTTTTGCGGACCCCCTCCGCCTCGCTAATCCCGTCGCCCTCGTACTCGATCCCCACGTAGCCGCGGTATCCGGCGTCGAGCACGATCCGCATCATGCGGGTAAAGTCGGTGCCGGTGTCGCTCCCGTTCGCGTCGAAATCGTAGGATTTCGCGCTCACCGCTTTGGCGTACGGCATCAGCTCTCGCACCCCTTGGTAGCGGTCGTACCACTCCTCTGGGTCATTTCTTGTCTTGAAATTGCCGAAATCCGGCAGGGTCCCGACAAGCGGGTGGTCGACGCGCTCCATGACGCCTGCGAGCCAAGCACCGTTCGATGAGATACCGCCGTGATTTTCGACGATGACGTGGATCCCGTGGGGATCGGCGAACTCGCACAGGCGTCTCAGGCCGTCCGCGGCAAGCTTCTGCTGCTCTTCGTAGCCGAGGTCAGGGCGGCTTCGCGCGTTGACGCGGATGGAATGGCAGCCGAGCGCTTTCGCCGCCTCCACCCATTTGTGATGGTTCGAGACCGCGGTCGTGCGTCCGGTCTCGTCCGCGTCTCCGAGATCCCCTTCCTCGTCACACATGATGAGGAGGCTCGAGACGCCCTCCCCGTCGGCTCGCGATTTCATTTCTCGCAGATAGCTCGCGTCACGAGCTTTGTCGAAAAAGAAGACGTTGACGTACTCGATACCGTCGAGGCCGTAGTCGCCCTTGGCAACGCTCGCGAAGTCGAGGTGTGCCATTTCACCCGCGCGAAGAGCTCGGTGGAACGACCACTCCGCCAGAGAAATCGAGAAAAGGGGTTTGGACTGTAGAGTCGGTAGCGCGGTGGCTGCCATGAGCGACAAGAACTCTCGGCGTTGCATCATGCCGAAATTGTATAATTCTTTGCTTGAGCACCGATAGTGAGTCCGTGGTGCTCGTCGGCGACCCCCACCTGACGCCCGGCGAGATCGGGCGGCTTCGTGACCTCGAAGCCGCGGGTGCGACGCTCATCGCCTGGCAACACCGCAGCATCGTCCAGGACCGCTTCCCGAGTCCCGCCATCAAGAGCGGCCTGGACCACGCCGGAATCCGTAGCACCACCATCGCGGAGACGCTCGGTGCTCGAGAGGATTTCGAGATCGATGAAGCGGTCATTACGTGGTTCAAACATTTCGGCAGGGACCGGTTTCAAGCTCGATTTCGTTACGGACCGATGGTCTTGTGGTGGTGGGCCGAGCTGTATCTGTATCACGAGACGCCGCTACGTCTCGCGGTGCGCGACGTCGAAGCGGCTCACCGGATCGTGCATGCCCTCGGTCCGAGTCGGCTCGTTTTGGTGCGGCCCGTTCGTGCCCTCGAAGCGGCCGCTAGAGCTTTCGTTGCGGATATCGAGATCATCGGCGAGACCGTTCAGGGACCTCCTTCCTGGTTACGAACGACGCGATTTCACGTTGCCGACGTTCTCAAATTGGTCGGGACAGGGCTCAAGTCGCTCTTGCGCCGCCGCCCACCCGCCCGTAAAGTCAAAGCCCAAGTCCAAGTCTTCTTCCTGACCCACGGCTCGATGTGGCGTGGCGACCGGGAAATGTACTTTGACCGGATTCTCCCCGCGGTTGAAGAAAAGGCCGCCACGACGGTGGTGGCGTTCGGGCCACCGGTTCCGTTCAAGAAACGTCGAGGAGGATCCTGGATCCGAGATTTGCTAGAGCTGGACGATGACAGCCTTCCATACCGTCCGATCCGGCGCTACTTCTCGTTCCTGATGAGTGTACGACTCGTGAGCGCGTTCTCGGAATGCCGTCGCCTGTGGAGAGCGTTTCGAGCGGACGCTGAGCTCATTCACCGCGATGTGCCTTTGGGCCCCGAAGCGCTCGCGTGCTTTCGCGACATGTTCTATCGCCAGCTTCCGTGGGCCATTCGCTCGTACCACGAGGTAGAGAGTGTGCTCCAGACGGAACGACCCGACATACTGGTCCTCTACGCAGAGTCGAGTGGGCTGGGGAGGGCAGCGGTGACAGCGGCACGCGTTCACGGAATCCCCTCGTTTGCCGTTCAACACGGCATCATGTACCAGCAGTACTACTCGCACGAGCACGCGAGCTTCGAGGTTCGCGCCGACGGGAGTGCGGACGAGGGCGACGGTGTGCCGATCCCGACTAAAACGGCAGTCTTTGGGAGCGTCGCGAAAGACCTCCTCGTGCGTCGCGGCAACTACGATCCCGACCGCATCGTGATTACGGGAAGCCCGAAGTTCGACGATCTCGTGCGCGCGGCTCGAGGCTTCGACCGGCAGGCGACGCGCTCGGCGCTCGGTGTCGCTGAGGGAGCGCGCTTTTTGGTGTTGGCGAGTCGCTGGACCGCGGTCGGCCCGGTCTTTCGGGAGCTGGTGCAAGCGGTCGAAGCCGTGGAGGATTTGTGGTTTTTCGTGAAACCTCATCAGGCGGAGTCGACACGCCCCTATGACGAAACCCTCGAGCGCCTGAGACCCTCGAGAAGCCACGTTGTTTCAGCGGCAACGAACCTCTTGGAGCTCCTCTTTGCCTCGGATGGTTTGGTGACGGTAGACTCGTTTGCGTCCTCGGAAGCTCTCGTTTTGGGCCGCCCGGTCCTCGTGGTCAACTTGCCCGGCAATCTCGATGCGCTGGTGGAGCGCGGCGTGGCCATCGGTGTCCCTCGCGGCGAAGCGATCGAACCGGCGCTTCGAAAGTTGCTGTTCGACGCTGCCGCGGCGCGAGAGCTCGAGAGTGCGCGTCGAGACTACATTCAGGAGTTCGCGTTCGGTGCCGACGGCCGGTCCACCGAGCGAATCGTCGAAAGTCTTTTTCAGGTTGCCCACCGAGCCGGGGCTGAGGTTCCACACTAGGGAGTAGATGTTCATGAAGATTGGAGATCGGTCCATCGGGGAGGGCGCTCCGGCGTTTCTCCTCGCCGAAGTGGCCTCCGCCCATCAGGGCGAAGCCGTGCAAGCGCTGGCTCTTGCGACCAGCGCGAAAGACTCCGGGGCGGAAGGCGTGAAGTTCCAGCTCTTCCGTGCCGCCGCTCTCGTGGCGCCGAACGACCCAAATCGATCGACGTTCGACCAAATCGAGCTCTCGCTCGAGGATTGGGAGGATGTCCTGCAGGAAGTGGGCTCCTTGGGTCTGCCGCTGTTCGCCGACGTGTTCGATCGCGAAAGCCTCGCTCTTGGCGAGCGGGTCGGGATGGCCGCCTACAAAATCCATTCGACGGATATGGAAAACCCGGAGTTCATTCGAGAGGTGGCTGCGACAGGAAAGCCGGTATTGCTGTCGACCGGAGGCTGCGGGCTCGGTGCCGTCGAGTCGGCGATCGCTGTCGTCAGGACCGAGGGAAACGAAAGCCTGATGCTCTTGCACGGTGTTCAGAATTTCCCAACGCGGGCGTCGGATTCTCACCTCCGCTACATCAACACGCTGAAACAGACTTTTGGTCTGCCGGTCGGGTTTCTCGATCACGTTGACGGCGGCACGACCACTGCGCTGATGCTTCCTGCTCTGGCAGTGGCATTCGGGGCCGACCTCGTGGAAAAACACGTGACCCTCAATCGGAGCGCGAAAGGCTTCGACTACGAATCAGCGCTCGAAAAGGATCGGTTTCGCACCATGGTGGAGCTCATCCGTGAAGCCGAAGCCGCGTTCGGTGAGCCGCAGTCGACTCGCGGAGCAGGCGCCGAGGCTTATCACCGTGTCATGCGCCGCGCGGTGTTGGCTTGCACCGAGCTTCGGGCCGGTGAGCCGATCGAGAGAAATCACCTCGCGTTTCTGAGAAACGAGACCGGGCTCGCGCCTTATGAAGCCTCGCGGCTCATTGGGCGAAAACCTCGGGCGGACATTGCGGCGTGGTCGCCGCTGACGGAGGATTTGTTTGAGTAAGGTTCTATGGGAGGAGGGGAAGGTCCTCATCGCGGTCTCGGCGCGCATGCGCTCGGAGCGTTGCCCGGGCAAAGCGTTGGCGCCGTTGGCGGGTAAGCCCCTTCTCGAGCATCTCCTTGAACGCCTCTGCTCACTGGGTGGAGCCTCTCCGGTGGTGCTCGCGACGTCTGACTCCGTTGAGAACGACCCACTCGTTGAGACCGCCGAGCGGTGCGGCGTCCGTTGGTTTCGCGGGGACGAGAACGACGTTCTTGGTCGCCATCTAGCTTTGGCCGAGGCGTTCGGTGTCGATCACGTCGTTCGGGTCACGGGGGACAACCCGCTCACGGACCTGCCGCTCATCGAGAACCTCGTGACCGACCACCTCGAGGCCGGCGCGGACTACACGTACGTGCCGGGCGATGCGTTGCTCATGGGCATCCTCTCGGAAGTCATCTCGCGCAAGGCACTCGAGACGAGCCACCGAGACGGTGAGGATCGGCATCGCTCAGAGCTCGTAACTCTCTATGTCAAAGAGAACCCGGAGCGGTTCCGCGTGGCTCGGGCGGAGCTGCCCGAGCAGCTCTACCGACCCGAATATCGACTGACGGTCGACGAGCCGGATGATCTCGTGCTCATGGAGCGCATCTTCGATAAACTGTATCGTTCCGGCGTTGTGCTCCAAACGATCGACGCCATCCGGCTCCTGGACCAAGAGCCTGAGCTGGCTGAAATCAACGCGCACATTCGGCACAGTGCAGCGAATTTTCGCTCGGTAGCCTTGGACGACAACGATGCAAAGTATTGACTTCGGTGGCCGCCTCATCGGCGAGGACCAGCCTGCTTTCGTGATTGCGGAAGCGGGCGTGAACCACAACGGGGATCTCGAGCTCGGGCGCTCGCTCATCAAGGAGGCCAAAGCCGCCGGAGCCGATGCCATCAAGTTCCAAAGCTACAAAGCCGGCAAGATCTCGACCCGCACTGCGCCGCGTTACTGGGTGGAGGCCGACGATCCAGACGGCAGCCAGTTCGACACCTTTGCGAAGCTCGACAGCTTCGGCCCCGAAGAGCACGAGGCTTTGTTTCGCTACGCGAGGGAGTGCGACCTCTTGTGCTTTTCCGCACCGTTCGATGACGAGGCAGTGGACATGCTCGTTGAGCTCGGCGCTCCTGGCTTCAAGATTGCCTCAGCAGACCTCACCGACCACCCGTTACTCGCGAAAGTGGCCGCGACGGGCAAACCCGTCATTCTGTCAACTGGGCTCGCCACGATCCCGGAGATCGGCGAGGCCATCGCCGTCGTTCGCGGCCGCGGCAACGAGCAGATCGTTCTCTTGCATTGCACTCTCCAGTATCCGTGCGATGCGGAGAACGCGAATTTGCGCATGATGCTGCATATGAAGGCCGCGTTTCCTGGGATTCCCGTGGGACTGTCCGACCACACCCTCGGGATCGCAGTCCCCCAGGCCGCAGTCGCGCTCGGCGCCGTCGCCGTCGAAAAGCACTACACCGTGGACAAAACGTTACCGGGAAGTCCTGACCATCATCTGTCGGTCGACCACCACGAACTGAAGCAGATGATGGACGGCATCCGGACGATCGAAAAGGCCATGGGCCGTTACGAGAAAGGCCCGGTCGAAGCCGAATCCGAGGCGTACCGCTATGCCCGCCGCAGCATCGTGACCGCGCAGGATGTGCCCGAGGGGACGACCCTCACCCGCGAGATGCTGACCTTCAAGCGGCCTGGCACCGGGATCTATCCGAAGTTCGTCGACGTCGTCGTGGGACGCACCGCAAAGCGCGAAATTCCCGAGGACACAGTGCTCGACTGGACGATGGTCTGAGTCGCTCATGAAGGATGGGCTTCGCGTCATTGCTGTCGTGCCAGCGCGCGGAGGCGATCCCGAAGTGCCCTACCTCAACATCAAGAAGCTCGGAGCGCTCCCGTTGATCGTTCACACGTTGCAAGAAGCGGACAAGAGCGTCTACATCGATCGGCTGGTCGTCTCCACGGACGATGACCAAGTGGAACGAGTCGCACTCGAGTACGACGGCAACGTGGAGGTCGTCCGGCGCCCGGAAGCGCTCTCTCGGGATATCTCCGAGATCCGAGAGGTGATCCGGCATGCCGTTGAAACGATGGAGTCGACCGGGAACGACCCCCGTTTCGATATCGTCGTGACGCTTCAAGCGACATCGCCGTTTCGGCGGGCGGAGCAAATCGATGCGGCCATCGACGAGCTCATCGACAACGATTTCGACGCTGTGATTTCTCTCAAGGAAGTGCGGACCCTCACGTGGCATCGCCCGGGCGGGACGCTCGAGCCTCTCTTCGAGCGGCCCGGTCGTCGCGACGAGCTCGAGCCGCTTTATCACGAGGACGGCGCCATCCGAGCCGTAAAGCGCCCTGTGCTCGAGTCGAACCAACGCCTCGGCAAGAAGGTCGGCCATGTCCTCATGGACAAGATGTCGGCTCTCACGGTTCACGATATTTACGATTTCTGGCTGGCCGAGAAACTCGTGCATTTGCCCCGAGTGCTCTTTTGCGTCGACGGTGGCGCCGAGATGGGAATGGGGCATGTGTATCGGAGTCTCGCCGTCGCCAAAGAGCTGACCCAGATCGTCTCCCATGCCGACGTTTGTTTTCTAATGTGTGCGGACCTGCCCGAAGGAGTTCAACACATCGCACGTGCTGGGTATCCGATCCGCGTTGCCCCTGGCGACGACGCGCAAACCCTCATTGGGGTCATTCGCGACTACTCTCCCAACGTCATTATTAATGACCGGCCATTCCTCGAGGACGACTATCTTCGTTCGCTCGCCGGTCTGGGGGCATCGACAATCAATCTCGTCGACTCGCTCGACGATATCGAAAAGCCGTCCGAGCTGGCCTCGATCATCATCGCGACCATGCAGGAGGGTGAGGTCGAGCTCGACGACTACCACGCCGGCCCAGCGTTCGCGATCCTGCGGGAGTCGTTTCGAAACAAGGCAAGCAACACACCGGATATTCCGGACGAAGGTCGCAAGATCGTCGTCAGCTTTGGTGGGAGCGACCCGCAGAACTTGACCATGAAAACGCTGTCGGCGCTCGACGGACTGCCGGAGCTCGCCGTGACCGTCGTGCTGGGTCCGGCCTACGCGTACCGGGCCGAGCTCGATGCGCTCGTCTCCAGCCTCTCGAACAAGCCCGAGATCCTGAAAAGCGTCGAGCACATGGCGGATATCCTCTTCGAGGCGGACCTCGTTCTTTGCTCTGGGGGTATGACGGTGTTCGAGATAGCCGCGCTCGGACGTCCCGGAATCGTCTTGTGTCAGAACACGCGTGAGCGCGAGCGCATGGAAAACTTCGCCCACTACGGGACGATTCTGCATCTCGGGCTCGGTACCGAGGTGAGCGAGGAAGCGATTCGTGAAAAGGCTCGAGGGCTCGTACTGGATCGCGAAAATCGACAGCGCATGAGTGACGCCGGCGCACGGCTGGTCGATGCCCAGGGCGTGAGCCGGGTCTATGAAGTCATGAAGAAGGCCGGCAATAAAGGGCCAGCCAATGGAGGTCGGTGGTTATGAAAGTGCTCATTACCGGTGGCGCGGGTTTCATCGGCTCGCATCTCTCGGAGGCGCTGCTCGAGCGCGGCGACGAGGTACACGTGCTCGACGATCTCTCGACCGGGAGCATCGACAACATCGAGCACCTGAAACAGAACGCGAGTTTCGGCTACACAATCGACACGGTCATCAACGAACCGGTGACGGCGGAGCATGTCGACCGAGTGGACGTCGTCGTCCATCTCGCTGCTGCGGTCGGTGTTCGACTCATCGTCGAAAGCCCCGTGCATACGATCGAGACCAACGTTCACGGTACCGAGACGGTGTTGAAGCTCGCCAACAAGAAGAAGAAAAGTGTGTTGCTCGCTTCGACGTCTGAGGTCTACGGCAAGAGCAAGGAGTTTCCGTTCAAAGAGACCGCCGATCTCGTGATGGGCGCGACGAGCAAGGGTCGATGGAGCTACGCCTGCTCCAAAGCCATCGACGAGTTTCTCGGGCTCGCCTACTACAAAGAAAAAAAGCTCCCGGTGACTGTGGTACGCCTTTTCAACACCGTGGGGCCGCGCCAGACGGGACGCTACGGCATGGTGATTCCCAATTTTGTTCGCCAGGCGCTCGCGGACCAGCCAATCACGGTTTACGGGGATGGGACCCAGAGCCGGTGCTTTACGGATGTTTCCGATGTGGTGCGAGGGCTTGTGGGACTTCTCGACTACGCCGATGGGCCCGGTGAGGTTTTCAACATCGGCTCGCAGCAAGAAGTCAGCATCCTCGAGCTCGCGAAGAAGGTAAAGGCCGCGACCGGGAGCGACTCGGAGATCGTCCTCGTACCGTACGACCAAGCCTACGAAGAGGGCTTCGAGGATATGTTGCGTAGGGTGCCCGACACGAGCAAGATCGCAGCGGCCGTCGGCTACGAGCCGAGGGTGCCCCTTGACGAGATTCTTCAGCGTGTCATCGATTATCTCTCGACGTCTTGATCCGAATCCCGACGTGACGCGACGTATCGCAGCGTATTGATGCGGGACCCTGTTCTCATCGTCGCGGTTTTCGTCGCGGCGGCGCTTCGACTCTACGGGATCGATCACGGCCTGCCCTTCGTCTACAACCCCGATGAAGTGAACATCATGGCGCGGGCGCTCTCCGTCGCTCAGGGTCTCGATCCCCACTACTACCTCTACCCGAGTTTCTTCTTCTACTTCGTCTTTGCCGTCATGGGCGGGCTCTACGTGTTCGGCTGGCTTCATGGCGACTACGCAAACGTCGCCGCTTTTCAGGCACGGTTTTTCGAGGATCCGACAGCGTTTTATCTCGGCGCTCGCCTCATCGGCGTCGCGGCGGCTCTCGGGACCGTCGTACTCACCTACCGCCTCGTCGACAAGCACTTCGGCCGTACCGCTGCGAGAGCCGCGTCGTTGTTTATTGCGGTGGCCTACTTCCACGTGCGTGATTCGCACTATCTCAAGCATGATGTTCCGAGTGGATTCCTGCTCATCGCGTCGCTTTGGGCCATCGATCACGCGCTTTCGCAAAAGCAATTGTCGGCGTATCTTCTTGCGGGCGCGGCGCTCGGGGTGGCCTTCGCGACGCACTACTACATGATCTTCCTCGCGCCCGCGTTCATCGTCTGTCATTGGGTCCACCGCCGGCGGGAGCAATTCGTGCTCGTGCTCGCCGCCGGCGGCGTCTCCGCGATCACGTTTTTCTTTCTGTCCCCGTTCGTCTTGTTGAATTTGTCGACCGCGCTCGAGCACATGCGCGCCAACCGTCAGGTTGTCGTGGACCGGAGTCTCGATACCGGGTTTGCGATCTTTCCGAGCCTTGGGCGCTACATCGAATTTGTGGTAACACAGGGCCTGGGTGTCATCGTGGTCGGTTTGATCATCGCGGGGGTCGTGCTCATGGCGGGAAGAGATCGTCGCCGGCTCGCGCTTTGGGGTACGTTCCCTCTCTTGTTCTTCGCATTTATCACCTACACCTTTTTCGCTGGCCGCTATTTGAATCCGATTCTTCCATGTCTCGCCGCGTTCGCTGGATTCGCCGTTGCCGCGGTCGAGAAACACTTTGGCAAGGTGACGGGGGTCGTCGTTGTCGTCTTGGCCTGTCTGCAGCCGCTGTATTGGTCGTTCCAGGTCGACCGTCTCTTCGCGGGTGACGATACGCGAACCCTGGCGAGGGATTGGATCGTCGAGCACGTCGCCGCAGGAGAATCGATTGCGCTTCAGTCGTACTCCGTGCCCGTGCCGCAATCGGCGAAGAGTTTTCACGATAGCCTGGAAGCGAATGGTGCTCTGAACGAGCTCGAACGCCGTGGAAAGTACGCGTCTTTGCTCGACGTCGCGGAGTCGGAACCGACGAGCTACCGATTGTTTTTCCTGGGCAAGGGTGACGAGCTCAACCGTGTCTATGTCGGCTACGACGAGCTCGCGCAAGGCTTCGAACCGTTGAGGGAGCACGGCATCGGGCAACTCATCCTGCGTCGCCCGCCGACTTCGCCCCCGGCCGCGGTAACGGCGGTCTTCGAGCTGGCGGCTCAACAAGGCAAATCGCTCGCGACGATCTCGCCGTTCGTGGGCGGTAAGGAAACGATTCCGTATTTGGACAATGAGGACTGGGCGCCGAGCTCTTTCCTGTCCCACAAAGGCCCTGTGATCGAAATATGGTCTCTCGACGAACAGTAGCTCTAGCGCTCGTCATTGCGGCGGTCGTCTTTGCCGCGACGGCCGCGTTGTATCAGCAACGCTGGCTCCAGGACGAGGGCCGGGATATCGTCATCGACTTCGAAAACGCTTACGAAGGCGGTATGATTTCGGAGTTCAACAATCGAGAGCGGATCGACGGTGGCTTTGTTCGATGGACGAAGGCCGTCTCGTACGTGGATTTCCACAACTTGCCGCGCTCAGGGTCGCTTGTCGTCGAAGCTCGACTCCGGGTACGCCGGCCCCACGGGGAGCCGCTTCCGAATCTCGCGTTCACCGCCAATGCTGCGACGGTTCACACGAGCGCCGGGCGTCCCGGGACCGAGAGCTATCGTTTCGAGATTCCCGCAAACCGCTCGCATATCCGACTCGGCATTCGCTCCGATACCTTCGATCCCAACGGTAAGCGTCCCCTTGGTGTCCAGGTGCTCGGCATCACCTTGGAGCTGCCCGACGAGTCGGTTTCCTGGGCGGCGCCTGCGAGCTGGATGGCGGGCGCGGCTGTTTTGTTGTTCGCTGCGGGGATCGTTGCATCAGCGGAAGCGAGCTTTCTTGCCGCGGGGGCATCGCTGCTGGCGTCGGGGGCCTTCCTCTATTTGCTGGCACAGCACGCGGTCAGGTTCTCTGTTTACCCTCGACAGGTCGCCGTGCTTGCAGCACTCACTCTGCTCGTTGCGTTCGTGACCCGTCGACTTCAAACGGATGCGAGGCCGTCCGTCACCAGTGCCATCGCAGTTGTCTTCCTCGTCGAGATGGCCGTGGCCTTCTACCCTTTGACGCTGACCTCCGACGCGGACTTTCAAGCCAACCGCATGCAGCACTTTCTCGAAGGTGATTGGCATCCGACGTCGGTGACCCAGCACGACCCGCCGTTCGACATCCCCTACCCGGTGTCGCTCTACGCGGTGAGTGCGCCTCTCGTGATGATGGGTCTCGAACGCATTTCGGCGCTCACGGCGGTGACTTCCGCATTCGATGTGCTCGTTTCGGTGATGCTGATCTTCTTGGCGTGGCGCTTTCTCGATGACGTTCGCGGCGGTGTGCTCGCGGCACTGATCTATCAACTCGCCCCAATGAATGCGTTGAGTCTATCGGCAGGAAACCTCACGAACCTTTTCGCCGTCGCCCTGCTCACGCTGGCATTCGCGTTGCTTCTGACGCGCCCGATCCTGTGCGGAATAGCGACGTTCGTCGCGCTCACGGCCCACTTCGGGATGCTGCTCGAGGGGGTCGTCCTCTGGCCGGTCTGGCTCGCTGTTTTGTGGCTCGGCCCGACGCCAGTGAAAGACGACCGCGCGCGTTTGACGCTTGCCGTGGTGGCGAGCTTCGTGCTTGCGGCGGTGTACTACCTAGGCTACCTCGAGCTGGTTACGAGTCAGTGGGATCGAGCGCTTTCGCGAGGCTCGACTGGAGGCACCGGCGGGTGGCAGTCGACAGTGCCCCAGTTCGGGTGGGTGTTCCTCGTGGTGGCGGCTCTGGGCGCCTGGTCGCTCGCCACCTCCCGGCGGCCGTCGCCGTTCCGGGCCACGGCGTTCGTTTGGCTCGGCGTGTCGATTCTGTTTCTCGTCGTCGACCTCGTCTCGGCTGTCGAGATCCGCTACGCCCTCCAAGCCCTCCCCTTGCTCGCACTTTTCGGCGGAATCTACCTCTCGACGGCTTTGGGTCGAGGGCGCGTTGGTGCCGCTGCGGCGTGGGCCGCCGTCGTTTATATTAGTGTCATGGGGGCTCGCACACTCCACGATGTCGTTCTAATTCGTTATCACTGAAGACCGGTCGCAGCAGATATGTCTGAAACAGCTCTGGTTCTCGAAGACCTGTTGTTGATTTTGAGCGTCGCCTCGCTCGTTGCCATCCTCGTCAAGCGAATCCACGTTCCCTATACGACGGCATTGGTGCTGATGGGCGTTGCGGTGAGCTTCCTCCCTGTCGAGTTGGATCTCCATCTCAGCAAAGACCTCGTTCTTCTCATCGTGCTCCCCCCGCTTCTTTTTCAAGGCGCGCTCCACATGGAGCTCGATAGCCTGAAGAAAAACATCGTGCCCATCGCTACGATGGCGGTCCCGGGCCTTCTCGTTGCCACGTTTCTCGTCGGCACGATGCTCCACTTCACGCTCGAGATGCCGTGGCTCAAAGGCCTTCTTTTCGGCGCGATGGTCGCGGCAACGGATCCGATCTCGGTGCTCGCGATCTTCCGAGACGTCGGTGCTCCGAAGCGCCTGAAGACGCTCATGGAAGGCGAAAGTCTCTTCAACGACGGCACCAGTGTCGTGTTGTTCGGAGCTCTTTTCGCCGTGCTCTACGAAGGTGCCGAGCCGAGTGTGACTGCGGTCGCCGGCGACTTCCTGAAAGTCTGCCTCGGCGGAGGCGTCGTCGGCCTCGCGTTCGGGTTTTTGTGTTATCGACTCATGAAAGGGTTGAACGATCACCTTCTCGAGGTCACGTTGACCGTAGTCCTCGTGTTCGGAAGCTTTCTCGCGGCCGAGACTTTCCACCTTTCCGGAGTGATCGCAGTCGTCGTCGCCGGGCTCATCGTTGGCAATTACGGGAAGCTCTTCTCGATGTCCGAGCAGACCACTGCCACCATCGATAATTTCTGGGAAGTCATTGATTTTCTCATCAACGCTATCTTGTTCCTGCTGATCGGCTTCGAGATGAAAGCCTACGTCGGTGATCTGTCGTCGTACCTTCTTCCAGGAATTCTCATCGTGGGGATCGTGCTGATCGCGCGCGCGTTGACCGTCTACCCTGTCTACTTGATGACGAGCAGGACCGGACAGGCATTTCCGTTCGGGTGGGCGCATATCATGGTGTGGGGTGGGCTCAAGGGCTCGATCCCGATAGCGCTCGTTCTCGGTATGCCGCGAGACGTGCCGTTTCGTGCCGAATTTCTCGTCTTCACGGCAATCCTGGTTTTCTTCTCGTTGGTTGTGCAGTCCCTGACGATGAAGCCTCTGGTCAAGGCGTACCAGTAAATGGCGGGCTCCTGGATCGAAATCGATCAGGAGCGGCTTCTCACGAACGTCGCCGCCTTTCGAAAGCGTCTCGGCACAGAGTGCGCGCTCATGGCGGTTGTGAAAGCCAACGCCTACGGCCACGGTGCGACCGCAGTTGCGGCTGCTCTGACCGCCCGCGTCGATTGGTTTGGCGTGGACTCTGTCAACGAAGCCCTGAAGCTAAGGCTCGCGCACGTCGATAAGCCGATTCTGGTTCTCGGCCACACCGAGCCGAAGCTGCTCCAGGGAGTTGTGGATCACGGGTTCCGTCAAGTCCTGTTCCGGCGAGATACGGCGGAGGTGTTGTCCGCTGAGGCGCTACGGCTCGGAAAGCCCGCGTACGCACACCTCAAAATCGAGACAGGACTCCATCGACTCGGTGTGCCGCCCAAGGAGCTTCCAAGCTTCGCCCAATTCCTGGCGGGACTAGAGGGCATTGTCGTCGAAGGGGTCTACACGCATTTCGCCGATGTTGAGGATCCGCAATCGGGTTTCTATCAAGAGCAGCTCGAGCAGCTGAGCGAGGCGCTAACGTTGTTGCGAACGCACGGCCTGGAACCATCGCTGGTACACGCGTCGCCGACCGCGGGAGCCATACTGCACGATCCGGGAGAGATGACCTTAGCTCGTGTCGGCATCGGGCTCTTCGGAATCTGGCCTTCCGTTGCAACCCGAGGCGCGGCGAAGGACATCGGGATTCTGCCGGTTCTGAGCTGGAGATGCCGCATCGCACAGGTCAAGTCGGCACCCGCCGGCGCCAGCGTCGGCTACGATCGCACTTACCGTGTTGCGAGCGAGCGCCGCATCGCCGTGATCCCGGTCGGCTACTACGACGGCTTCGACCGAAGCCTGTCAGGCCGCGGCGCGGTCCTAGTGCGCGGGCATCGGGTACCGGTCGTGGGACGCGTCGCGATGAACATGACTATGATCGACGTGACCGAGGCTTCGGCAGAAGAGGACGACGAAGTGGTGCTCATCGGTGAGCAGGGCGGTGAGTCGATCACCGCGGAAGACGTGGCCGCGTGGAGTGACACGATCGCGTACGAAGTGCTCGCGCGGCTTTCGCCCGAGCTCCCGCGTACGATCGGTTAGAATGCCGACAAGGTAGATCTCCGTGTTCGAACGACAGAAAACTGGCTCAGTGTTGTGCTCGTCCTGCGGGCAGCTCGTCGGGGTCAACGACGAAGAGTGCTTTCATTGCGGCCGTCGCAACCCGAGTATGTGGGGTTTCGGTGGAGCGCTTCGCGCCCTCGGTCGCGACATGGGCTTCATCAAGCTCGTCATCGGAGCTTCCATTGTGCTCTACATTGCCGCGCTCGCTCTCGATCCGAGCGGCATCCGCTCTGGGGGGATGAGTTTGTTCGCTCCCTCGGTTCCAGCAATGTTCTTGCTCGGGGCCAGCGGCGGGATGCCCGCGTTCGAGTACGGGCGCTGGTGGACGTTTCTCAGTGCCGGATGGTTGCACTGGGGTGTCATCCACATCGGGTTCAACATGATGTGGGTGAGATCGTTGGGAACGCCCACGGCCGAGATCTACGGCGCGGGCCGGATGATCATCATCTACACCGTTGCTGGCATTGTCGGGTTCCTCTTCAGCAGCCTCGCATATTGGTACGCGCCGTTCATCCCGATCTTGGGGCCCTTGCTTGGACTCTTGCGGCTGGGAGGGGGCGAGATCACGGCGGGCGCGTCCGCGCCGATCTTTGGATTATTGGGCGCTCTTCTTTACTACGGCCGTCGTTCCGGCTCGGGCGCGGTTTCTCGAGAGATGGTGAGCTATGCCGTCTTCCTCGGGATTATGGGTTTCATCATCCCGGGTGTGGACAACCAGGCTCACCTCGGTGGCTTCGTGGGCGGCTACGTGGCCGCGAAGTTTCTCGATCCCCTCGAGCCGGAGCGAGGCGATCACCTGCTGATCGCTGTGATTTGCATCGCGCTCACGGCACTTTCGATCGTGGCGTCGATCGTTACCGGGTTGAAGTTCTTCCCGACCTAGTGTCCCGTCCCAGAAGTTCTGTACATAAATCTCTGGCCCTTTTGCGCGCTGGCTTCGTTGTGAATACTCGAAATACCCAGGTATGCCATCGCATCTCGAAATACCCAGGTATGCCATCGCATTCACGCCTCGCCACGCACAAAATGACCTCGAGCTTTATGCACAGAACTTTTGAGACGAGACACTAGTCGACTGGTACTAGTGCTAATCCCAGCGCTTGCGTCCCTGGTGAGCGCCATTACCCGTTGAGCCGAGGTCCATGAGGACCGCGATCACGACGACGACGAGATAGATCCCGGTCACGGTGCCGTTCGAATTCACCGCCCACGCGTAGGCGATGGTTGTGAGCGGCATGAAGAAGAATCCGAGAACGGGCCATAGGTTGGTCTCGTACGCGCGTCCGATATAGCTGCTGGTCAGGAACATGATGAACAGCACGAGGCGCGGGAACAGGAGTGCGGCACATCCGGCGAAACATCCCATAAGGCTGAGTAGGATAGCATGGGCTTGCGGCGCTTGTGATAATCTCTGTGTTGATGGCCGGTGCAAGCGCGACGCCGAATCCACTGACACGGTCCAAGAGCGAGCGCATGCTTTTGGGGGTCTGTGGCGGCGTCGCCAAGTGGCTCGGCTGGGATCCGACGATCGTCCGGGTCGCCTACGTTTTGGTCTCCGTCTGCTCGGCCGGATTTCCCGGAATTTTTGTGTACCTCATCCTCGCTCTGGTCATGCCCCCGGGCGACTAACCACTCCCGGATCGCCGGTTCGGCCCGCCTGGAGCGGGCGCGCGTGCTAGGATCGTGGTCTTCAGCCATGTCATCTGCACCCTCGATCGAGATCTGTCGGCGCACCGAGTCCGAGCGTCCGGCGCTCGAAGCCATGTATGTCGATATTTTCGGGCAAAAAGCGGCCGACGATAGCCAGGCCCGGTGGCGCTGGCAATACGACGAGAACCCGAACTGCCCACCCGAAGGACCGGAGATCTGGGTCGCGAAAGAAAGCGGCGAGGTCCTCGGCCAGTACGCGACCATGCCGATCCGGCTGAAAGTGCTCGATCGCACGGTTCGTGCGTCGTGGGGAATGGACGTCATGGTCGGAGCCAATCTTCAGAGGAAAGGGATCGGCTCACGGTTGTTTCTCTATTGGGATCAGCAAGTGGAAGCCTCCCTCGGCCTCGGCCTGTCGGTCTCTTCTTATACGCTTTTCAAGAAGCTCGATTGGGAAGATGTCGGCCCGGTGCCGTGCTACTCGGCGATCGTGGACGTGCGAGCCCTGCTCGAGCGCCGCGTCGGCTCGCTCCTCGCCAGAGTATTGGCGCCAGCGGCTAACCTGTTCCTTTGGCTCGTTTTTCCGCGCCGCCGCACGAAGAAGGCTAGAAGCGTGAGCGTCGAGCCCGGAGGGGAGCCCTTCGGGGATGACTACGACGCGCTGTGGGAGCGAGTCGCCCCATCGTACGATTTCATCGCGGAGCGGAAAGCTCGCTACCTCGAGTGGAAATACCGGATGATCCCGTACGTCAGCTACGACATCTTCGAAGCGCGTAGAGACGGCGTCCTCACCGGCTACATCGTGCTGCGCGCCACTGAACGCAACGGAGTCAACCTGGGCCTCGTCGTGGATTTACTGGCGGATCCGGATGACA
>CAMYKY010000003.1:0-15345 GCA_947259165.1 uncultured Acidobacteriota bacterium
ACCAGAGAAGGGCTTACGAGAGATCGAGTTTTCCCGACCTCGAGTACCTTCCGCGACACGAGGGGTCCCAGATTGTCGAATTTTCTTACGATCTAGGCATCGCCCGCAAACTCATGACTGCCCACTAAATAGAAACCGCCGTCGCTCAGAAGTGTCGACTCCCCTGACAATCTGGTTGGCCGAGCCGATCGCGTTGAGCCGTTCAACAATGTGGTGTCGCCGTAAACCATTCATTCCAAACACCAAAAACTGATATCGATGGTTGGCGCGCGGATGGCACCGACCTTGCAGAAGAGAACGACACAGTATGAAGCTGGAAAAGACACCGAAGGAGAGAGAGAAAATGACGAACACCAACCTAAGAAGCTGGTCAACGGGAATTCTTGCGCTAGCTGCCGCTGTCGGCATGCTTACCGCAGCACCTACTGAGGCCGCCGCTACACTGACTTTTGATCAGGTCGACAACTTCGGTACCGTATCGTATGACGGCGCCGGCGGCGCGCTTGTGGGATCCGGCATTAATTTTGAGAGCATTCTGGGTACTGGAACGACTTTGAACGATGGCGTCTTGATCGACTGCTTCGGATGTAGACTCGATTTTACGTCGGGACCGAACATCCAGGAAGCCGGCGGAGATTATAAGTGGGCCGGCGGCGGTACGTTCACTATCACCGGCGGCAGTGTCGCAGCGGGAATCGTTCCCGGCACCGTCCTCGTGTCTGGTCAGTTTAGTGAGGTCCAAGCGACTCTGGCCGGTTCGCTCTTGTTGGTCACGGGATTCGGCCAAGACATCAAAGATCAGGCGCTTCTGGACTTCTACCTCGGCGTTGACAACCCCATCAACTTCACGTTCGTGGACAGTTCGATCAACGTCGGCGGCGTGACCGTGGGACCCGGTACCGCGTTCTCTGCAACCCTTGGGACGCAGGGCGGTATAAACCTTGGCAACGCAGACTTCGTGAATACGGTGCCCGGACCAGGGTCGGTGAGCCTGCTATTGCTCGGTCTTTCCGGATTGGCAGCTTTCAGGCGTCGCGCCAGTTAGAAGCCACGTTTCCAGCTTTTTGCTGGGCTCCGCCCCAATCGGGGTGGAGCCTTTTTTTTCTGCGGCTCGCATTCGGATTATCAGCAATCCAAAAGCGTAAATGCTTGTCGGCCCATCCCCCCGCGTAGTCCACGCCGATTCTAGGTCCAAGCACTGTGCGGCTTGCCACACTCCGCGCGCGCCGCACGAAGAGCTCCCCCGAGCTCGTCAAGTCGACACCGTCCACGGTCCGGTCGATCCGAAGCGCCTCCCCCAGTTTTCCCGGGCCCGAGCAGAGTTCCACGAGCCGTTGCCGGCCCCGATGGTGACGCATCGCATCCAACCCCGCCAGCGGCTCAAGAGCACGGATCAGCACGGCGCTCGGAACACCCTCGCGCTGCGTCACGACGTTGAAGCACCAATGCATTCCATAAACGAAATACACGTAAGCGTGGCCACCGTCTAGATACATCGATTCATTGCGCTGCGTACGGCGGCCGCCGTAGCTGTGGGAGGCCTTGTCCTGGGTTCCCAAGTAGGCCTCAGTCTCGACGATGCGGCCGGTGAGCTCCTGGCCGTCGTCGAGGCGGCGGACCAGGATCTGGCCGAGGAGGGCCTTGGCGACGGTGACGGGGCCGCGGCGATAGAAGCGGCGCGTCAGTCTCTCGCCGGTCATGGGGCGAGCAAACGGGCGGCGGTGACGGCGTAAACGACCGCCACGTCCTCCAGGTCTCGGCGTTTGATGAACTCTTTGGGGCCATGCGCCACAGAGAGGAGGCCCGGGCCATAGGCGAAGGCCGGGACGCCGCGCTCGGCGTAGAATCGGATCTCGAGGATGCCGGGGCACAGCTCGAACGGCGCGGGCGCGCCGCGCACCTCCTCGATGGAATGCGCGAGGGCACGGGCTGCCGGGTGCTTCTCGGACACGCCGGCCGGTCGAGCTTCCTGGAATACATCCACATCAACGTCCTGAGCCGCCGAGTGTACGGCCTCGACGAGGCGGCCTCGCTCGATACCGAAGTCCTCCTCGGGATTGATGCGTCGGTCGACGGTGAAGGCAAACCGGTCGGGAACGACATTGAAGTTCCGCCCACCTGAAGTCTCACCGCCCATCATCAAGATCGAGTGGCGAGCGGCCTCGGGCTCGAGCGGGTACGTTGTGACCCGCTGTTCGACCTCGTCCTTCAACTGTCTCAATCGGCTCGCCACCGCGAGCATCTTTTCGAACGCGTTGACCCCTCGGTATTGGAGCCCGACGTGCGACGGCCGGCCCCTCACCGTGATTCGACACGTAATGGCTCCGCGGCTCGCATGCCACACGACCCCACCCGTGGGCTCGGCGGTCAACATCGCGACCGCGTCGTCCCCGACCAGAAGAGCGCGGTCGGCCAGGGCGCGCGAGCCGAGCGCACCGCCGGTCTCCTCGTCAGGAACGACTTGAAGCACGACTCTTCCATCGAGCTTCACACCGACGTCTTGAAGGGCCTTCATCGCATAAATCATCGACACGAGACCGCCCTTCATGTCGGTGCTGCCGCGACCGAAGATCGTATCGTCGGTCACTCGCGGGTCGAACTGCGACGGGTCGTCCGCGGGCACCACGTCGATGTGACCGTGAAAATAGACCGTACGCCGGCCAGCTCCGAGCTCGGAGCGAAGCCAGTAGCGCGGGTGCTCGGGATCGGCATCACCCCCGGGAACCGGCTCGATCCGCGCGTCGAGCCCGAGCGCCTCGAGCTCGTCGCCCAAGACCCGCAGGCAATGCTCGTAACCGCGACCCGGCGGATTCTCGGTGTCGATGGCAACGAGCTTCGCGGTGAGCGCCGCCATCGCATCGCGGTGCTCATGGACGAGGCTTCGCAGTTGTTCGATCATCGCAAACATCCTACCCTACGCCACCACCATCGCCATGATGCTGCACACCATTCGACGACTCGGTCCCGGACTTCTCGTGGCCGCCGCGTTCATCGGGCCGGGAACGATCGTCACCGCCTCTCGCGCCGGGGAGAGCTACGGGATGGCGCTTGTGTGGGCGGTCGTCTTCTCGGCGGTCGCAACGACAGTGCTCCAAGAGATGGCCGCGCGGGTCGGGCTCGTGACCCGCAGAGGGTTGAGTGAAGCGATCCGGGAGAGTTTTTCGAGACCCGTCGTTCGCTTCCTCTCCCTTGGCTTGGTGGCTGTGGCGATTACGCTTGGAAACGCAGCTTACCAGACGGGGAATCTGCTCGGCGCGTCTCTCGGGCTCGAGATACTCACCGGCATCACGCCGAAGATCTGGGCCGTCTTCATCGCCGCCACCGCTTTCGCGCTGTTGAGCAGCGGTACCTACCGCGTCATCCAACGCGTTCTCGTGGCGCTCGTGGTGTTGTTGAGTTGCGTGTTTCTCGTAACGGCAGTCCTGGTGAAGCCCTCGTTTTCCGAGCTCGCGCACGGTTTGATCCCTGCGATACCCGACGGATCCCTGCTGACTGTGATCGCTCTCATCGGAACAACCGTCGTGCCGTATAACCTGTTTCTCCACGCGAGCACCGTCCAGGAAAAATGGCCGGAGGAGCTCTCGACCGCACGGGCGCTCGCGGAGTCGCGGATGGACACAACCCTTTCGGTAGCTCTCGGGGGACTCGTGACGATTGCCGTGGTGGTCAACGCAACACCTCTCGACGACGTCGCAAGCCTTGCTTCCTGGGCGCGCTCCTTCTACGGACTTGGGCTCTTCGCCGCGGGGCTGACCAGTGCTATCACCGCGCCGCTCGCGGCCGCCTACGCGACGTCCGGTGCGCTCGGTTGGAACCGCGATCTGAAAGGACGTCGCTTCCAGGCGGTTTCGGGCTTCGTCATCATCACCGGCCTCGTGCTCGCGCTCGCCGGCGGAAGCCCGACAGAGGCCATCGTGCTCGCGCAAGCCGCGAACGGACTCCTACTCCCTCTGATCGCCGTATTTTTGCTATTCGTCGTCAACGATCCGAAGCTCATGGGATCGTTTCGCAATCGACCTCTCACAAACCTCCTTGGCGCGATCGTCGTGGTGGTGGTCGCTGGGCTCGGCGTCTATCAGCTAACGCGGGTTTTCGGTTGGGTGTAGCCAGCGTCCTTCCATGCCTCCAGCGATCGGCATGATGGTGCCACTGAGGTGGCCAGCGAGATCTGGCGAGCTCAAAAAGACGATCGCCCGCGCTACATCTTCGGGCTGTGCGATTTTTCGAAGAGCCATCGTCGCGGTCACGCGGGCAACCGCCGTGGGATCCTCCATCGACGCGGCCGCCATCGGCGTGTCCACCCACCCGGGACACACGCAGTTCACCCTACCTCGCGGGGCAATGCGCACGATCTCGTTCTTCAGGCTGCGCGTCAGCCCGTAGGCCATCGCTGCCTTGGCCGCCGAGTAGTCCGTATGGTTCTCCTCACCGAACAACGCCGCGGTCGAAGCGACGAACACGATCGACGCGTGCTCTTTGGGGCTTGGGCGCGACGCATCTGCCACATGGCGAAGGAAGCCGCGGCACGAGAGAAATGCGCCGGTAAGATCGGCATCCATCGTGCGACGCCACTGCTCGAGCGTCATCGCATGAACCGGCACCTCACCGGCTATCCAGATTCCGGCATTGACGACGAGTGCATCGATCCGAGGGAACCGACCCAACGCAGCCTCGTACATCGCGTCCACCGAGCTCTCGTCGGAAACATCGGCCTGAACCACCATCGTCTCCACGTCGAGCTCTCTCGCGAGCGCCTCGGCGCTGTCCTGGTTCGAGTTGTAGTGAAGCACGAGTCGCGCCCCCTCGCTGGCGAACGCACGGGCCGTTGCAGCTCCGATACCTCCTGACGCTCCCGTAATCAGGACGACTTGCCCTTCCAATCCGCTTCGCATCGTTTTCTCCTTGCCCCTGGCAAATTCATCATAGTCGCTATCCTCGCTCCCGTCACCGGACGCACGACCCCTCCCCCTTGGATTTCCTCGGTAGCAAGGTATGTAGGGAAAAGCCCGCAGCGTTTCGTTGGAAAACACCCCCTGCTTCTGCTCACAGCATTCGACCCATCGTCTTGTCTAGAGTGGTCTTACTTTGACGATGCTCTTCGTAGTCGGCGTGCTCGGATTCCTGGCTCTCGGATGTTGCGCGTGGATGACGCTGGTCCAGCTCATCCGAAGCTTTTCCGAATAACCTCGGGATCCTCCCGAAAAACACGACGCCTTCGACTCCCCAGCCCTAGGAGGCAAGCCATGTGGAAAAAAAACGAGGTCAACGACTCTTCAGTACGTCCGGCGACACCCGAAAAGCCCACCCAACCGGCCGAATCCGCGGCGTCTCCCCGTTGCGCGCGTATCGGGGGGAGCCTTTCCATCAAAGGCGATCTTTACGGGGAAGAAGATCTCTTCATCGAGGGACGAATCGAAGGTAAAATCACTCTGAAGAAGGGCAGTGTGACGGTAGGAGAGCGGGGTCGCGTCCATGCGGACGTCGAGGCGACGAACATACATGTAGCGGGTGAGGTCGAAGGCGACCTCCTCGGACGGGAACAAGTCGTACTTCTCGAGACTGGCCGGGTCCAAGGTAACATCAAGGCCAAGAGCGTCACCCTCCAAAACGGGGCCCAGTTCAAAGGTAGCATCGACATGGAATCCGCAGCCAGGAGCAAGAGTTCGCCGTCGAGCGGAGTGGTTTCCGGCCAACCCAATGGCGCGAACCAGAGCGTGTCATCCACACAGAGACTCTGAATAAAAGGTTATCGACCTAGAGGACATCATGAGATCGCTTTTTCGCGGAAACAACCGCGGTAGTTCGAGACAAAACCACACCAGTCCGAGCCAGAAATCGCTCGGCCTCCGCGGAGTGTTACCCGAGTCGGAAACTGCCACACTCAGAGTTCTGGACCTCGGTCCGGCGCGCGCAGCAAACCTCGACTTCTTCTCGCGCTACGGTGGCCGGCTAACCGTTGCCGACTTCTACAGGGGCCTGCGAGCCGCGCGCGCTTCGACAACGAGCGATGAGGACGAGCGCAAGGCCAAAGCGTTTGCCGAGCTCCTGCCGTTCGACAAAACGACGCGATTCGATTTGGTCCTGGCGTGGGATCTGCTGAACTACTTGACGCCTCAAGAACAACACGTGCTCATGAAGTGTCTCGAACCGTTTTGCCTTGCGGGTACGGCAATCCTTGCCTTCGTGTCGACTCAAAAGGAAATGCCCCCCGCGCCATCCGCCTACTCGATTCGAGACGCGGACACGCTCGTCTGCGAAGAGCGCGAAGGCCGCGCTCGACCTTGTCCGCGCTATCTCGAAGGAGATCTACTCAAGCGTATGCAGGGGCTCACGGTGGAGAACCGCTACCAACTGAGAAACGGGATGCTCGAGTACGTGTTCTCTTACCGAATGAGCTCACGCCCCGCCGCGAGCTCGTCTAGTGAGTCCCTCCGTTATCGGTTGGAGCCGGCGTCTCGATGGACGACAACACCTTCCCGATAAACTCATCCAGGCCGCCCCGGATCCAGCGCACCACGACAACGACGTCGTTCTCCCAATCGACGTAGACGATATTCGAGCCGGCGCCGACGAAACGCACCGAGCTCTCCGGGGCGGACGGAAGCGCTTGGCGTCGCTCACCCTCGTCGTTCACGTAGGGCTGGTTCAGATACCAGTTCATGAAGCCGTAGCCCTCGTTCACGCCCGGCGTCCGCGCCATTTCGATCCAATCCTCGGAGATGATGCGCTCGCCCTCCCATTCACCGCCGCGAAGAAACAGATAGCCGAAGCGTGCGAGATCACGAGCGCTGATGTGCATGCCGCCGCCCCAATGCCCACCGCCGCTGACAGAGTTCATGTGCTGTCCGTCGATCATCACCCACGAGTTCTCGTAGCCGTGCCATCTCCACGTGTTCGTCGCGCCGATCGGATCCATGACGTGCTCTCGCAGAACCTGGGGGAGTGGGCGCCGCCAAACGTGGGTGGCGACGAGCGCGAGAAGGTTCACACGCACGTCGTTGTATTTGAAGTGAGTCCCGGGTTCGTACATCGGTCGGTTGGGATAGTCCGCCGGTGTCTCGCCAACGGGACGGTCGCCCCAATCCGGCTTGCCCCACAACGTACCTTCCCAATCGCTCGTCTGTCGTAACAAGTGATCCCAGGTGATGTTTCGATTGTGCTCGCTCGCAAAGAGCTCCTCGGTAGGAAGGTACTCGCTCGCAAGATCGTTGACGTCACGAATCAAACCCCGATCCCAGGCGAGACCCACCACCGTCGACAGAAACGTCTTCGTCACGCTGAACGTCATGTCGACTTTGCGCGTCTGGCCCCACTCGGCGACGATGTGGCCATTCTTCACGACGATAACGCTGAGCGGTGCGCGCACGGTCGTCTCCCCGATGAGCTGACTATAGGGCTCACGGCCGAAACCACTGAGCTCGTGGTCGAGTGCGAGGTCCTTCGGCGCGGGCGATTCCCGGGTGATGGCGAAGTCGATGGCCTGTTGGAGACGGGCAGCGTTCATGCCGAGCTCACCCGGATCGCGGCTCTCCCAGTTGCGCCGCTCAGGAAAATAGGTGTCCTGGCCCAAGGCGAACGTCGGCGCACAAAGCGCGGACACCAAGCAGAACAGGCCGAACATCTTATGTGGGTCAAGTCGTTTCATGGGTTCCTCCCGGGGCCTTGCGGCCTCGATGATCGTACGCGCGTCCTGGGAGCGGCGCAAATTGGTATCATCAGCGGATGCGATGGTCTCAAATCTTCATCCCTACGCTGCGCGACGACCCTGCCGACGCGGAAGCCATCTCTCACAAGCTCATGCTGCGGGCCGGGCTCGTTCGACAACTCGCAGCGGGTGTCTACTCCAAGCTGCCTCTCGGTTTTCGCGCCTCACGCAAAGTGGAGGCCATCGTCCGGGAGGAAATGGAGCGCATCGGCGCTCAAGAGTTCCACTTGCCGGTCCTCCACCCGGGTGAGCTCTGGAAGGAAAGCGGTCGCTGGTTCGACATCGGCGACGAGATGTTCCGTTTGAAAGACCGGCGTCAAGGGGACTACTGCCTCGGCATGACCCACGAGGAGGTGTTCACCGCCATCGCTCGGGACGAGCTCAGAAGCTACCGACAGCTCCCGCAGATCTGGTTTCAGATTCAGACGAAGTTCCGCGACGAGGCAAGGCCCAAGTCCGGGGTTCTACGCGGACGCGAGTTCGTAATGAAGGATTCGTACACATTCGACGTCGACTTCGCCGGCCTCGATGTCGCGTTCGACAAGCACGCCGAGGCGTACCGTCGCATCTTTGCCCGGTGCGGGGTCAGGGCGCTCGCGGTTCAGGCAGCGTCGGGTGCCATGGGCGGGAGTGAGTCGGTCGAGTTCATGAGCGTGTCGGATGCAGGTGAAGATTGGACGGTGACGTGCGCGAGTTGCGACTATGCTGCGAATCTCGAAAAGGCAACCTCGGTCGTTTCTTCAGTCGACGATCCGCGAGAGGAACCCGGCGACATCGAGAAATTCTCGACGCCTGGCATCCGTACCATCGAGGCGCTCGCGGCCTTCGACGAGAACGCTTCGGCGCAGCGACAGATCAAAACCCTCGTGTATTCCGTCGACGATCAAGTGACGCTTTTTCTCCTTCGAGGCGATCACACGCTCAACGAGGTCAAGCTCGCCGAAGCGACGGGAGTCGCGAACTTTCGGGCGGCGACGGCGGAGGAATGCAGAGAAGCTCTCGGCGCCCTGCCGGGAAGTCTCGGCGCCGCGGGCATCGCTGAGCTTCCGATTTACGCGGACGACGCGCTGAAGGGCAGACGCGGCATGGTCACGGGGGCTAACGAAGACGACTTCCATCTTCGCAACGTGAGCGTCGAGCGTGATCTCGACAAGCTTCAATGGGCGAGCCTGCGAGAAGTCGTCGCGGGTGACCGGTGCGTCCATTGCGGCAACGAGCTCGCGGTCCAGCGGACGATCGAGCTCGGCCACATTTTCAAGCTCGGATTGCGGTATTCCGAAGCGATGAAACTCACTGTTCTCAACGATCAGGGTAGAGAAGTCCCGGTGGTGATGGGCTCCTACGGCATTGGCATCGAGAGACTCCTGGCTGCGGTGATCGAGTCGTATCACGACGACAACGGGATCGTCTGGCCGTGGTCAGTAGCGCCGTTTCACATCGTGGTGACCCCAATCTCGCTCAAAAACGCCGACGCCATGCAAAAGGCCGAGGGCATCTACCACGAGCTCCAAAAAGACTACGAAGTTTTGTTCGACGATCGCGACGAGCGTCCCGGCGTCAAGTTCAAGGACGCTGACTTGGTCGGCGTTCCGCTGCGTATCGTCGTTGGACCCAAGGGGCTCGAAAAGGGCGTCGTCGAGCTGTTCGAGCGTGCATCGCAGCAGAAAGAAGACATCCCACTCGATCGCGTCTTTGACGAAGTTCGCGCATGCGCCGCTCGACTCGCGGAGGTCGAGCCACGATGAGTATCAAGTGTCTCTAGAAGACTACGGCTGGACCGAATTTTTCTCGAAGGAGCTTCCGGCCGAGCTCGAGGCGGCTCGGGTGGTCCTGGTGCACGGGAAGTCGTACCGGCTCGTCGGTCGCCAAGGTGAATTTGACGCGAGCGTCGTGGGCCGGCTCAAACACGAAGCGACGTCTGCCACCGAGCTTCCTGCGATTGGTGATTGGGTCGGTTTTCGAGACAACAGTATCGAGAAACTTCTGCCTCGTCGCACCCGGCTCTCTCGGAAAGTTCCGGGGGGGCGCACCCGAGAACAAATCGTTGCCGCTAACATCGACACCGTGGTCATCGTGATGGGGCTCGATGGCGACTTCAGCGCGAGACGGCTCGAGCGTTACTTGACGACCGTTTGGAGCAGCGGCGCGGTGCCCCTGGTCCTACTCAACAAAGCGGACGTGGCCAAGTCGCTGGATTCGCAGCGAGCGAAGGTCGACACGATCGCTATGGGAGCGACGGTCTTGGTAACGAGTTGTCTCGACGGCAGCGGCGTCGACGAAGTTCGCGACCGACTCCGTCCGCGTGAAACCGCGGTCCTCGTGGGCTCCTCCGGCGTCGGCAAGTCGACGCTCATCAACCGGCTTCTCGACGAAAACGTCCAAAAAACCCGCGAGGTACGAGCGTCCGACCAACGGGGGCAACACACGACGACGCACCGGGAGCTCTTCGTTCTCCCCGGGGGGGCGCTGCTCATCGACAACCCGGGCATCCGTGAGCTCCAGCTTTGGGCAGACGAGGCCGCGCTCGAGCAAACCTTCGACGACATCACGCAGCTTTCCGAGCACTGTCACTACGGTGATTGCGCTCACGCCGAAGAGCCCGGATGCGCCGTCACCGACGCCGTCGACGCGGGAGAGCTATCTCCAGAGAGACTCGAGAGCTTCAGGAACCTCCGAAAGGAGGTTCGTTATCTGCAGCTTCGTCAGGACGACTCAGCCCAGCGCGTGCAAGAGCAGAAGTGGCGCGCAATCCACCGCGAAATGCGCAAATCGGGCAAACACCGCCGCACGTGAACTGAGACTCAACGGCACAACGAGAACCCAGGTTAGTTCTTGCTGCCGCCGGCCCACCACCAACTGGCAGCTCGTCGCGCACCGAAACCGAGTGCAACGTCGAGCCTCAGCATCAACTTTCGCATCCATGTGCCCGCGAGCCATTGCCCGAGTCGATTCCACCACTTCGAGAAGTCTTTGTTGTACGGGCACACGCGGATGCAAATGGAGCAGTCGCTGTTTTGCCCAACCCAGAAACCGAAGCACTTTTCGGCGTCGACGCTCCACTTCTTGACGCCAACGAGATTCGAACGGTTGTAAACCTGATCGCTCGGCTCCCCGTGGGGGATCGCCTTGGCTGGACAGGCATCCGCACATCGATTGCACTGGTCGCAGAATTCCTTGACGCCGAAGCGTCGCGGTCGATCGTGATCGAGAGGCAAGTCGGTGAAGATCTTTCCGAGCCGAACTCGGGGACCGAATTCCTTGGTGATGATGATCCCGTGACGACCATACTCACCGAGGCCGGCCTGGATCGCGTAGGGCACAGCCAGCGCCGTATCGTTCAAGCTTTCGACCGCACGAAAGCCGAGATTGCGAATGTATTGCCCGAGCGAGAGCACTGTCACCGTGTCGCGCGCGTAGCCAAGTCCGGTTGCGGTCCCACTCAGCGCTGAGGGCACGGTTTGGATCAGATCGTGATCCATACTCGTGGCGATCACGATGACGTTGTGAAGTCCTTCCGGAAGCTCGTTCGGCTTCTCCTCCTTCGTCTCCGCGCTGTATTTGTGGGTGTAGACCCAACGTGGGTCGAAGGCGGTGACGCCGACGAGGTCTGCGCCGAACGCCTTGGCGACACGCTTGATCTCGTTGGACATCGCGAACGCCGACGGCACGTCGCGCTGGTCTTCGGCGGCCCCACGAAAAACCGAGAACTCGTCAAGAAAGCCCTCACGTCGGTCGTCCTGTGCGAACCGCTCCGCAAAAATGTCGCTGACATACCACGAGGCGTTTCGAACCGAGTAGTCGTTTTGGGTGAACCCGTCGACGCCACGAAAGTGCTTGAGTGGCTTGCGGTAGGTCTCGTAGAAAACGTCGGACTTGGCTGAGTGAACGGTGGGATCCCAGAATGATCGACAATAAATGTCGTCGCGCTGGCTAAACCGTTTGAATTTCGATGCGTCGACGTCGAAACCCGCGTCGTCGTCCCGGCTCATGGCTTCGGAGTATATGCTATTGTGAAAAAGTACTCGCCGCGGGAGGAACCATGCGTACGGCCACCACAATCCCTTTTGTCTTCTGCCTGGTGATGATGGAGACGTCCGCGTTCGCGCAACAGGCGGATTTTTCGGGTCACTGGCGTTTGAACGAGAAGATGAGCCAGAATCCGTTCGAGAAAATCTACGTCTCGATGGGGACGGAGCAGCTCAAAGGCGCGGGTACCAGCGCGTACAACTCTGTCAACAGCGGAACCCTCCTGAGGGATTCGGACCGCGCGAGCACGCTACGAGCCCTTTTGGACTACGCCGAAGTTCTCGAAACCGTCGAAATCGAACAAACCGAAGACGAGCTCACCATTGCCGTTGGAGCGGGTGATGAGTTTTTCAGCTTGTTCTACCTGGACGGCGAAAAGCACGCACGACAGCTGCCGGCCGGCCTCAGCATCGAAGCCACCGCGGCTTGGGAGGGCGAATCGATCCAGATCTTGCAGGTCGGAGAAAACGACGCCGTTCTCAAAGAAATCTACTCGCTCGTCGGCGACGGCAACCAGATGGCCTTGCTCTTTCAGCTCGAGAGCAAGCTCACCCAGATTCCCGTTCAGTTCCGACTGGTCTACGATCGAGTCGAGGCAGACTGATCAGCTCTCGCGTCGATGGAACGCGGCGCGAGCGCCGTCGACGTTAGGGTAGATTTGAAAGATGGGCTCGAGGCCCACGATCGCGATGAGACGTGCGACCCGGCTCTCGACAGCCGCGAGTTTCACATCGCCACCCCGCTCGGCCAGCTTTTTGTGAAGCCGCACCAGCACGGCAATCCCATAGCTCGAAATGTATCCGAGACGCGAACAGTCAACGATGAGCTTGCGCGCCCCGGCGTCGACGAGGCTCCCCAGTTCGGTGACGAGCTCATCGGCATTCGTTGAATCGATCCCGCCGTCCGCGGATAGAATCAGGACGTCGCGGTCGGTGTCGTGATAGTAGAGCTCCACGATCAGCGCACCTCCAGTCGCGACGTTCACTATACTGCACCCTCCTGAGCCGAAACCCTCATCCTTATTCCATGACCATCGAAGATCGCTTTTGGGCCGCGCCCCACCGAACGCTGGTGGGCCTCTCCCTTCCGGTAATGCTGTCTCTGATCGTCGAGCCGCTCGCAGGGATCGTTGACACCGCTTTCGTCGAGCGCCTCGGAGCGGAACACGCCGCCGCCCTGGGCGCCGCGACGGCGGTGCTCTCGAGCGTTCTCTGGGTTTTCAGCTTTCTCGGCGTCGGCACGCAAACCCGAGTCGCTTTCTCGGTCGGCACGCGAGACCAGAGCGACGCGAGTCACGTTGTCGGTTTGGCGATCGCCTTGTCGGTCTTGCTCGGAGTCGGCGTCGCAGCGGTCTTGTGGTGGGTAGCGGAGCCTCTGGTTCGTTGGATGAGTCCGAACGTGCTCGTTCAAGAAAGCGCCCTCGTCTATCTCAGGATCCGGCTGTTTGGCGCTCCGGCCGGACTGGTGCTGGTGACGTGCTTCGGCGCCCTGCGTGGGCGCACCGACATGAGAACTCCGCTGCGCATCGCTTTCGGGATGAGCGTCGCGAACATCGTTCTCGACGCGCTACTCATCTTCGGCGCGGGACCGCTACCGGCGCTCGGGATCGCCGGCGCCGCATGGGGCACAACGATCAGCCAGCTCGGAGCCGCGTTGATGGCCTCCTACGCGGTGGCGCGCACCCTCGGGGTCGAGTGGCCCCGGAGCCCTCGTGGGGCGGGCCAGCTACTGTTGGTTGGGCGGGACATGGCTCTTCGTACCGGCGCACTGCTGTTGTTCATGCTCGTCGCCACAAAAGCGGCGCTGTCGCTCGGCGTGGAAGAAGGCGCCGCCCATCAAGCTATCCGGCAAGTATGGCTCCTGACCGCGTTCGCGTTGGACGCGTTCGCCGCGAGCTCGCAGAGTCTGGTCGGAACCTTCATGGGTGCAGGCCGGCCAGACGGCGCACGCCGCGTTGCGAGCGTCGCGTGCAGTTGGGGGCTCGGCGCAGGCGTGGCGCTTTGCCTGTTACTGATCCTCTTCGAGAACGCGGCCGTCTTTCTCATCGTGCCGGCGAGCGCGCGGTCGGTGTTCCACCCGGCGTGGATCGTCTGCGCGCTGGCACAGCCGTTGAACGCGCTCGCTTTCGTTACCGACGGCATTCATATGGGGACCGCGGATTTCGCCTACCTTAGAAACGCGATGCTAGTGTCGACGGCGCTCGGTCTTGCGCTGCTCGCGACGATCGTGACGTCTGGCGTGACGTCTGGCGTGACGTCCGGCGGGGCGTCGGGTAGCCTGGACGACGTCTGGTGGGCGACGGCCGTTTGGATCGCTTTGCGTGCGGTGCTCGGCGTGATCCGCATCTGGCCCGGGGTCGGCCGCGCGCCTGCGCGAGTCGCGACCTAGCCGGCTCACGCAGCAGGAGAGCTCGGCGAAAAGCGAGGGGGTTCGCGCCCGGTAGAGTGGTTTGCCCTCGAGCGAGTCCGTAGTTATAAAGGCCAATGCCATCAGGGCGCTCGGGAACGATTTCCCTTTTCCCGATCCTGCTCGTCAACTTCATCGGCACACTCGGCTTCAGTATCGTGTTGCCGTTTTTGGTGATTTTGGTGGATCGCTTCGGCGGCAACGCCCTCGTCTACGGCATCATGGGTGCTACCTACTCGGCGTTTCAACTCGTGGGTGCTCCGGTCCTCGGTCGGTGGTCCGACCGTTTTGGCCGACGCAAGATCCTCCTCATAAGCCAGCTCGGAACCCTTTTATCGTGGGTCGTCTTTTTGAGCGCTTTGTTCCTGCCGCGAACGACGCTCGTGGATGTCGACACCGCGGCCATGGGGGCGTTCGCGCTGACCCTTCCGCTCGTCGTCTTGTTCTTCGCCCGGGCGCTCGACGGACTAACCGGGGGAAACGTTTCGGTCGCGAACGCTTACTTGGCCGACGTGACCGAACAAGACGATCGCAAGATGAATTTCGGCAAAATGGCCGTTGCGGGCAATCTTGGGTTCATCCTGGGTCCGACCCTCGCGGGGCTTCTTGGCGCCACCGCCTACGGTGAAATCGTGCCCGTCGCGGTCGCGCTCCTAATTTCGGTGCTCGCGTCGGGGGTCATCGCGTTTTATCTTCCCGAGTCGAGCCCTTGCGTTCTCGAACGAGCCCCGGAAGGCCCCGCACTCAGAAAGGTTTTTGGTCAAGAACAGAAAGACTGCTACCAGGTCGACGGGGGCGCGGATCAAGCCGGCTTCCGAGCAGTGCTCGCGATCCCGCACATCCCGATGCTGCTGTTTCTGAATTTTCTGATCTTTCTCGGATTCAATCTGTTCTACACCGCGTTTCCCGTGCATGCGATCCGAGGGCTCCATTGGTCGATCACTGACATCGGACTGTTTTTTTCGTTTCTGGGACTGACGACGGTCCTCGTCCAGGGTCCGCTTCTGGGGAAGCTAGGGTCGAGATTCTCCGATACAACCTTGGCGGTGGTCGGCGCCGCCATCCTTGGCACGGCATTCATCTTTTTCACCAGCCAGGCTCGCCTCGTCCTCTACACGGGCGCCGCGTTGTTCTCGCTCGGCAACGGACTCCTGTGGCCGTCGTTCATGGCGCTTCTCGCAAACGCCGCCGGCGAGCGATTTCAAGGC
>CAMYKY010000003.1:15393-97377 GCA_947259165.1 uncultured Acidobacteriota bacterium
TCTATGAAGTCGTCGGACGCGGGACGTTTGTTGGGTCCACCGTTTTGATCTACTTGGTCGCCGTGTTGTGCTGGGTGTTTGCCTACAGCGCTTCACGCAATGCTCGCAAGACATAAAGCGCCGTCTCTAGGTCTTCGGGCTCCAGATCTTGCTCGACATCAGGTGCACGGGAAGCTGCTTCCCGCTGGAGAGTTCGTACAACGGAACGCCCGCGCTCGTTCAGCCGCAACAAAGGGGAGCGACGGTGGTTCGGATTGCTCTCGTAGGTCGCGAGCGCTTTGTCGACGAGTCCGTCCGCAACTCTCTGCACGCCCTGGCGGCTCTGCCCGAGCTTCCTTGCAAGCTGAGCGACGCTTTCTCCGCCGCCCTGAGCCGCCTCGAGCACCTGCCACGCCGCGCGCGACTGACCGCAAGCTCGTGCGACTTCGTCTTGGCGCTCACGCAAACGAACACCCAGCAACCGGGCTTCTTCGAGTACGCGGGCAACTTCCAACATGACAGTATATTGTCATTACGACAGTTAATTGTCTATTTAGGGAGCTCGACCGGAGAACTACAATGTTTAAAGCGGTTTGAAGAGTGCACTCGGCTTCGATTGATACCATTACGACTCACGACCCTCGCTCAATCCTCATCTGCGACAAACCAAACTGAAGTCGAATGGCGCGACCAGACCCTCGACCGCGCGGTGAGTCTGAAGTCGAATATTGGCGGGCTTTCTTGACGTGTCTACGCTGGAAGCGTCGTATCGACGTCAGCAGGCGAACTGGCGGGCGAGTCGCGCCATGATGTGGACGACAGACTCGGCGTCTCTGCCGACGCCATCGATAAAGCTCGAGTTACGATCGTTCTCTCTGTATCGATGCGCGGCGTGAGCAGAAACCCGCCATCGACCGGGAGATTCTCTGAACTAGAAGCCGAGCCAAGGAGGACCGATGAACGCACTCGTACCCTTTGTTGTTCTTTCTGCCCTGCTCCGTCCTCCCACTCCCATCCCTCGAGACGACGTGCGCGTGGAGTTGATGCAGGTCGCGGACGAAGCGAACCTGACTCATGCGTTCCCGGAAATCCTGTATGTCGTCGACGGCGAGCTCCACTGGAGCGACGGCGACGAGCCGTCAACCGGCGGGGCCGGCACCGTCGTGCTCGTCCCCAAGGGAACTAACCATTCGTTGTCGAGCCCGACGGGGGCGACAGTAGCCTTTTTCCGCTGGGCGCCCCAAGGGGATTTGGCGACGCTCCATCGCCAGTCAACCATGACGGAGCCCGTCGACGCGCGCCCAGCCGATCCTCTGCAAGACCGGACGCTGCGACGCTACGAGAGCGCCTCGACGAGCACGAACAACGGCCGACGCACGCGAGCCCACATCGACGACGTCGACTGGACCACGAACTGGACGTACTCCGAGGAGCTGTGGAAGGTCTATCGTTACAAGCCTCTCGTGCGAGACCGTCTAGCCAACTGGCGCGGGATCGAACGCGTCGACGTGCGCATGGGCCTTCAAGAGCTCGAACCCGGCGCTGCCTACCCCACGCACCACCACCCGTCGCCCGAGATCTACATGGTTCTCAGCGGAGAGGCCCGATGGTCGGTCGGGGATCGACGGATCGACGCCATCGCCGGAACCACGATCTACACGCCGCCCGATACGACGCATCGCATAGAGAACACGGGAGGGACCCGCCTCCGATGGCTCTACTTCTGGTGGGCACCCAACGGCGACGTCAGCGTGTTCGAACCCGGACAACGTTGAAGTCGAGTCGACATCTCATCGAATCGCCGCCAGCGCTTTCTGACCGAGTCGGGGTGCGGCAGGCGCAAAGCCGGCCACACCCCACGAGACTTCACACTACCCAACTCTGAAGGCGAGCTTGCACGCCGCATGGAACTCGGTGATGCTCCCGTCCTTCACTTTCGCCGTTTGCGAAATGACGTCGACTCCGGTGATGTTGCGTACCGTTTTCGAGGCCTCGGTGACCGCGGAAGCAGCGGCGTCCTCCCACGACTTCGTGGAAACGCCGATGATCTCAATGACCTTGATAGCGCTCATGCTTGGCTTCCTTTCTTCCGTTCTTTATTGCGGCGGAATTCGAAGCACCTGACCCGGATAGATCTTGTCGGGATCCTCGAGCATCGGCTTGTTGGCTTCGAAAATAACGGGGTACTTCATCGCATCACCGTAGGCCTCCTTGGCAATTTTCGACAAAGTGTCGCCACGAATCACGGTGTAGTAGGTGGCCTCGGGTTCCGGCGCGACGACGCTCATCAAGTCATCCACCTTGGCAATCCCTTCGGTGTTACCGACGGCGAGCACGACTTTCTCGCGCACTGCCTGGCTCGAGGCGGTGCCGCGAACGGTTGCGGTCTCCTCGGACACCGTGATCGCCAGATCTTCAACGCCGAGTCCCATCTTGTTGACGAAGTCGGACAAAGTAGTACCGCGCGCCGCGGCTTCCTTCTCCGACTCACCAAACAGCTTTTGGCCAGCATTCATAACGAAGTCAATCAGTCCCAATTAGTACCTTCCTTTCTCTACACGTATGGCGTTCCGCCGGTTCGCACCCAGTGGCATTGGCATTCGGAGCGGAGTCTCAGCAGCGAAATCGCTCCCGCGCCAAACCGCCGGTGAACGCCGCGCAACACTCTTCGAGACGCCCACAGTCTTGGACCGATGGGATCAGTCAAAGTCACATCTTACACAAATCCGGTGACTTTGGGGGGCCGGCAGGGTCTAGAGCCCGACGGTGACGGATCGCAGTCCGGCGATGTTATAACGGGTCGGGTTCATGAATGCTTCACACGAAAGGAGAGCTACATGACCGATGCCTTTCTGGCTATCCAGGACCAGCTCATGCAATCCTTCCGCGACATGGCGCTCGGTATTGTCGAGGGAGCACCGCGAGTCATCACCGGCATTTTTCTTATCGTGGTCTTGCTCATTGTTGCCAAGGTGATCGAGCGGATCCTGAGAAGAGTCTTCAAACGGGTTCATCTCGACCAACTTTTTTCGAGGATCGGATTCGACCAGACTATCGCCGAGCTGGGTATCACGCAGTCGCCGAGCGAAACCCTCGCACGGGTTGCTTATTACTTACTGCTGTTTCTGTTTGCTCGCGCGGTCGTCGATGCTCTGGGGATCGCCGTGATTTCCGAGGCGATGGGAACCTTTCTCGGGTACCTCCCGAATTTGGTCGCGGCGGTCGTCATCCTCGTCCTCGGGACTGCTGGGGGACAAGTTGCCGCGCGCGCCGTCTCGGCGTCCGCCGAGAGCTCGGGGATGGACTACGGAGCCTCTCTGGGCAAGGTCGTGTCGGGACTGATCCTGTTCATCGCCGCCATCATGGCAATTGGCCAGCTGCAGGTCGACACCGAGATCGTCCGCATCGTGACGATCTGCCTGCTCGCCGGGCTCGCTCTCGGCTTCGGCCTTTCGTTTGGCCTCGGCAGCAAGGACATCACTCGAAACATCCTCGCCGGCTTCTACGCCCGCCAGGTACTTCGGATCGGAGAACGAGTCGTCATCGCAGGAGAGGAAGGTGTCTTGAAATCCATTACCCCAACGATGACGATTATGGACAAAGACGGAGAAACCGTCAGTTTATCGAATCACAAGGTCTTCGAAAACGTCGTCAAACAGTAGGCGGCTGATTTCGCTTCTCGTCAGATCCCCCGTAGGCTCCGACGAGCAGCGTCATCATCATCGCCAAAAACTCGAGAAGGACGAGGGCGAGTCCGTGCCAAGCGAGCCCGCTCACTTGCGAACCCAGGCGCCGCCGGTCGATTGAGCCTCGCACCCGATCCAGAAACCCGGGGCGAGGCTCGTCCGAGAGCTCAGCGAGCTGAGCGATCGGCTCTCCGAGGTCTGGATCTTCGGAATCGCCGTTCAATGCTCCGTCTCCGAAGGCGCCGCTTCCTGGTCACGCCAAAGCTGTCGAAATTCTTCTCGCCCGCGTTTGATGCGCATCTTCACCGCCGAAAGGCCGCTGCCGATCTCATCGGCGATCTCCTGGTACGAAAGACCATCTACGTCTCTCAAGATCAGTGGAAGCCGAAGGGTGTCACTCAGCTGATCGAGAATCTCATCGATACGCTCGCGATCGGTGCGTGATTTCAAACGGGTATCCGCAGCCAAGTGCGACCGTAGCGCTTGGTGTCCCGCTGCGGCCGCGTCTTCGATATCGACGTGGATCCTACGCTTTTTCTTCTCGAGAAAGTTGAGGCAGTGGTTGATCTTGATCTGATAGAGCCAGGTTCGGAAAGTCGAACGGCCTTCGAAGCGTCCGAGGCCGTAGTACGCTTTGACGAAAACTTCCTGCGCCAGATCGTCGGCGTCGTCCGGCGAGCGCGTCAAGTACCGGCAATTCGCCAGAACTTTGCTCTGGTGCCGTAGCACGAGCTCGTCGAACGCCCAAGCGTTGGTTTCCGGCTCCCGGGTCAACTCTCCGAGAAGCTCTTCGTCGCTGCACACACCAGTCACCGGGCAAGATTAACGTTCATTGTTCTCCTTCAGGCTCGACTTCCACTCCTCGAGTTGGTCTTTCGCGATGTCGCGACCGCCGTAGCCAAACGCGATGGCGAAAGCCACAGCAAAGGCACCGAGAACGAGACCGAAGGCGAGCTCGATGATCTCGTCGGCGAGCCCCATCTGTCGCAGTGCGATCGCACTCGATAGGCCGATGATCGCGATCCTGGTAATCTGAGCTAGCCAATCCGCCTGTGACGTCCCGCTTGCCCGCACCGCCGAAGCAGCGAGATTTGCGAGGAACAACCCGACGCCGAGTACGACAACGCCCAACGCCACTTGGGCGGCGAACCCGAGCAAGCCCGACAACAGCAAAGCCAGGTTGTCGAACCCGAGAAGCCCTGCCGCTTCGATCGATCCGAATAACATGATCGCTGTTAGGAGCAAGGTCCCCACGACGTCGGAAGGTTTGCGAGCGGACTCGGCTAGATCCGTTTTGAGCCCAAGCTTTTTCGGGATCGAATCGAACCCAGCCCCTGCGAGCACATTGGCAATGAGCCCGGAAACGAGCCTTCCGACGAAGAACGCGAGCACCAGTAGAATCGATGCTGCAAACAGGTGGGGGACAGCCTCCATGATGTTGGCGAGCATCTCACTCGCCGGGCGGGTGATGGCGTCGAGCTGGAGTGCGTTCAGCGACGAAAGGATGACGTTGAAGAGAATGAACACATAAAGGATCAACCCGAGCAAACCCGAGAGCTTCTTCGTACCGAGCGCAGTGCCGAGTCCGACACGTTCTCCCACCGCATCGACGCCGACCGCGCTCAACACATTCGTCACGATCCGCTGGACGACGCGGGCCACGAACCAGCCAATCGCAAGAATCACGCCGGCCGCAAGTACGTTCGGAAGGAAACTGAGAAGGCGGTCGACCATGGACTGGACTGGCTCCAAAAGGCCTTGGAGTCCGAGCACGCCCAGAATGCTGGGAAGAAACAAGAGGAAGACCATATAGTAAACGCCGTCCCCCAGGGTCTTGCCAATTGGCGCCGCGTGTCCATCATCCTTGGTAACCCCGGCCTCGTCGCTCATCTTGTCGTCGAGCTTCCACCGCGACGTCGCCATCGTCGTCGCGCGACGAGCCACGGTCGCCACAACCCACGCAACCCCGGCGAGAACGCCCGCTCCGAGAAGCTGGGGCAGATAGCCGAAGAGCTTGTTCAAAAGCGCAAGAATCGGCTCGCTGACGACGTTCAGTTGGAGTGTACTGAAGAATAAGACGAGCGTGAACAGGACCAACAAGTAGTAGAAGATCTTGCCGACCCACGTCTCGACGTGGATCTCTTTGGCTGCGTCTCCCGCAACCCATTCGGCCAGACGGTTATCGATCGTCGTGCGCCCTAGCGCTTTCGTCACGGTCCACGAGACCACGCGGGCGACGAGAAACCCCAACACGAGCACGACGAGCGCAGAGACGACACGCATCACCTGAGGGCCGAAGAGCTCCAGCATGCGCGGCGCGAGAGTTTGAATAGATTCCATCAGATATCTCCTCCTGTAGCGGGGCGAGAAACTCCCTCCCCCCCGCTTGGGTCCGTAAAGCACGGAAAAGTCACACCCACTCGCCGGTTTACGTCGGTTTTTCTACGATGTGACGCGGGGCAATGGGGCGGTCTCATGGCTTCGATCAGCGAGTTTATTCCCAAAGGAGCCCCTATGCCAGGATTACTCGATTGACTCGGCAGCCAGATCGCCGAGCCCGCTACACAATGACGCGTCAGCGTAGCCACGCTTCGGGGAACTCCGCCGCTTTCGATCGTTCCCCGTGGCGTAGCACGGCGCCGCCGTCCCGCTTTTCGGTATAAGGGACGACGTGCTCGCCGTCACCATTTTCTAGAAGCTCGAACAACCGATGTCGTAGCGAAGCTTTGATATCAGCCAGCTCCGGATCCTCGATCCGGTTCGCCATCTCAGCCGGATCCTTTTCCATGTCGTAGAGCTCTTCCGTGTCCCAGACACCGTGGTATTGAATGAGCTTGTACTCGGAGGTCCGAATCGCGAACGTCGTGGGAGTGTGGGGGAAGTCGTATTCCCAGTAGTACTCGTAGAGAAATTCCTCGCGTCCTTCCCCAGTCTCAATGTCTCCGGTGATGGCCGGCAGCAAACTCACCCCCTCGAACTGATCGGGTGGCTCCTCCACACCCGCGAGGTCCAACACCGTGGGTGCGATATCGAGATTAGCGGCAAGGGTCTCGACGACAATACCGGCTGGAAACTGCCCGGGGCTGTAGGCGAGAAGTGGGACCCGCATCGATTCCTCGTAAGCGTTGCGCTTGTCGATGAGCCCGTGCTCGCCAAATAGGAATCCATTGTCACCCATGAACAGGATCGTCGTGTTCCCCGCAAGGTCGTTCTCCTCCAAAAAAGCGAGAACGCGACCAAGGCTGTCGTCCACGGATGTCAGCGTTTGATAGTAGCGCCGCAGGTACTCTCGCACGTCGAGGTCGCTGTGATACGGGAAGTCGACGCCGTGCCAGCTGTTGCGCTGGTTTCGAACCCACATGGGTTTTCCAGCGTAGTTCTCTTCCGTGTCGCTGGCGCTCGCCGGCAACTCGATGACGGCATCGCTGTACTGCTCACGATAAGGCTCATCGGGATAGAAGTCGGCGTGGACAGCCTTGTGCGAAAGGTAGAGGAAGTAGGGCTTGTCGGAGTCGCGCTCACTTCCCAACCAACTCAACGCGTAGTCGGTGAGCTCATCCGTGATGTAGCCTTTCTGCGGCACGCTCTCGCCATTGACATTCAAGACACTCTCTCGATTTGGATTGTCGCCGGGGTAGTAGTCACCCTGCCCCTGAAAGCTCACCCAGTGGTCGAAGCCGCGCTGCGGCGCGTCGCTGGCTTGGCCCATGTGCCATTTGCCAATGAACGCGGTTTCGTACCCGACCTGCTGAAGGTACTCGGGAAAGAAGGACAGACCCTCAGTGCTCGCTTCGTTGTTGTCGACGATGCCGTGATTGTGCATGTATTGACCCGTCAAGATCGTCGCGCGACTCGGCGAGCACAAGGCGGTAGTCACAAAAGCGTTCTTGAAGAAGACACCTTCTGCCGCGAGGCGATCCATGTTCGGGGTCTCGAGTAGTGGATTGAGAAACCCCATGGCGTCGTAGCGCTGATCATCGACGAGGATGAAGATGACATTGCGCGCGTCCTTGGGTGCATTCTCTCCGGGAGGCGGTCCCGACGCACTACACGAAACCGTCATCGTCGCGAGAGCAACTATGGAGAGCCCACCCAAAACGCGTAGCGATCGACACCGTTCGCCGCAAGGGCCGAGCTTTCTATTTATCCGTGAACTCTGCGCGCTGTTCGCAGTAAATCTTTCGGTCCACATCGGTCGCTCCACTGGCCCTAATGTTTCCTTGAAACCTGAATCTTATCCGAGGTGAGCCTCATCGTCATGTGAGAGTTTCTCACAAAACACGAGTGTTGATTTTCCCGTTGACACGACGTCTCTTCTGTTTGAGACGGACAGTGTGCCCGTCCTCGCGGACGCCGCAAACCTGATATGATAGAATTGCGCGAGTCGCGCGGGTGACGCTTTCCTCCACGACTCGCCAGGAGGAAACTACTATGGCAACGATGCCGAAGGCGGAGTACGTCGGTTTTACCGTCAATCAGACGGCACGCATCTACCGCCTGCGGGTGAGCGAGCCCGACGGCGAGAGCCGCGACTACATGCTCTCGATAGCGATCCGCGCGTTTTTGTCGAATCGCGTCCGCTACCAGGACGCACCCGAGATTTGCTTTCTCAAGCTCGAGCGCGAGTTGCTCGCTCACGGCGACAAAAAGATGTCGTCGAGCATGTCGATCACCAACGAAGAGCTTGATGACTACCGAGCATCGCACGACAAGAGGCCGCTCCATCGTCGTCCCCGACCCAGCACCAAACACTAGTGCTCCGAAACGCCGAACACTGAACGCCGTATTTGGGCGAAGCTCCGCTTCGGCGTATTCTGTCAAGGATTTTGCGAATCCACCCTCGTGCCTGTGTGTCACCGCTCAATAGCCGGAGCTGAAGAGCTCCCCTGAGAGAAAGGATTTCCGTGCGTACATCATCGCACCGTCTCGCAGCGATCGCCTTGCTTGCTGGCGTCACGGCAGCTTGCTCCAGTGAAAACAATGAAACGATCATCCCCGCACAGAGCGAGGCTTTGGCCGAGCCCTCCGCGACAGCGGCGCCAGATCCGGCTAGCTTCCCCGACGTCGTCGCCACCGTGAACGGTGTCGACATCAAAAAGAGCGCACTCGTGCAGCAAGTCGCGGGTGTCGGAGCAGAGACGCCACCGGACCAGGACACGACCTCGGCAGCCTTTTTCAGCAGCGTGCTCGACGAGCTCGTTGGCGGAGAGCTCTTATACCAGGCCAGCAAACAGCGTGGCCTCACGGCCGACGACGCAGCGATCGAACAACAGCTGAGCGCGTTGAGAGCGCGCTTTCCCGACCCGTCCCTTTTCGAACAAGCACTCGCGCAACAGGGTCTTACGCTCGACAAGCTCAAAGCGCAGATGGAACACGACTTGAGCATCCAGAACCTCATCGACGCGGACATCACTCCGCGCATCAGCGTCTCCGAAGAAGCAATCCGGAAGTTTTATGATGAGAACCCTGAGCAGATGCGCCAGCCGGACCGACTGCAACTGAGCCACATTCTCAAACGCGTCGCGCCCGATGCCACACCCGAGGTGAAGTCCGCCACGCAGGTCGCTCTCGAGACGATTCTCGAGCAAGCTCGCGCCGGTGCGGATTTTGCTGCGCTGGCGCGCGAGCACTCCGAGGACCCAGGCTCTGCGACCAACGGCGGAGAGCTCGTCGTCAGCCGAGGCGAGACCGTCCCACCCTTCGAGGAAGCCGCCTTCGCCCTCGAGCCTGGCGGCCTCAGCCCAGTTGTAGAGACCCAATTCGGTTTCCACATCATCAAACTGTCCGAAAAGATCGATGGCCAACTCGTACCGTTCGAGCAGGTACAACCTCGTATCGAAGAGTTTCTGAAACAGCAGGCTGTTCAACAGGAGATCGGAAATACCGTCGAGTCACTGAAACAAGCCGGAACAGTCGAGCTGTTTATCTAGGTCCGGCCGACAACGGCGCGCGCTCGATTTCCTAGTCGCAGGCGACATAGAATCCTGGGGTGAGCTCTGAATTGCGGAAATCGCTGGGGGGTGCGGCATCGGTCGTCGTCAAGATCGGCACGTGGAGCCTTCTCGATGAGCGGGGCATGCTCGATCTGCCGGTCATCGCGCGCCACTTGCGAGACCTCGTAGCGCTCAACCGTACCGGCGTGCGCACCGTTCTCGTCTCCTCCGGTGCGGTCGGCGCCGGATGTGTTTGGCTGCATCAGAAAAAGCGCCCCGCGACTATCCCCGAGCTTCAAGGCGCGGCCGCGGTCGGCCAGTCGGTCCTCATGAACGCCTATAACACCCTGCTCGCCCAAGAAGACTATGCCGTTGCCCAGTTACTCGTGACCCACGAGGACTTCAAGAGCCGTGAACGTTATTTGAATATTCGCAATACTCTCGCAGCGCTTCACGACAAACCGGTCCTACCCGTGTTCAACGAGAACGACACGGTGGCGACGGACGAGATTCGCTTCGGCGACAACGACACCCTTGCCGCTCTCGTCGCCGGGCTCGTGGACGCGGACGTCACCGTTTTGTTCTCGAACGTCGACGGCTTCATCTTGAACGGGGACGTGCTCGATGACGTACAAGCGATCACTTCGGAGATGGAGGCCGCAGCAGGGCCGGGCACAGGAACCGGCGGTATGGTCACGAAGCTGCGAGCCGCACAGCACATCACTCGAGCCGGAGGCCACGCGCTCGTCGCCAATGGAAAGAAACACACCTTGCCGTCGATACTCGATGGCGAGAACGTCGGAACTCTCTTCACTCCGAGCGGCAGCCTGGACTCTCGTGCGCGATGGGTGCACGCGTTGGTCGAGTCCGGCACTCTGGCGGTCGACGCCGGTGGCGAGCGGGCCGCGTTCGAGGCGGCGTCTTGCGATGGGTCTTTCGAGGCCGGTGATGTCGTGATGGTCGTCGGTCCAGAGGGCCCGGTCGCCAAGGGACTAGTAAACTATCGCGCCGACGACGTACGGCTAATCCTCGGCAAGAAAACGAACGAGATCGCGGCCACGCTCGGACGAAAAGAGTTCGACGAGCTTATCCATCGCGATAACCTGGTATTGCTGCAATGAAACCGACCCCGATGAGCGAGCTGGCGAGACGGGCACGCGACGCGTCTCGATCCCTCAGGACCCTGAGCACGCGGGACAAGAACGTGGCGCTGCTCGCGATGGCGGCATCGCTGCGCGAGCACCGCCAAACCATCGAGACGGCGAACGGCCACGATCGCCGGGCGGACATGCCCGCACCCAAAAAAGACCGTTTGCGCGTCGACGTCAACGCAATCGCAGAAAGTCTCGATGCCATCGCCAAGCTGCCGGACCCCGTCGGCGGTTGTGAGGTTCGCAAGCCCGAGGGCGAGTTCGAGCTGAAACGCAAGCGTGTTCCTCTCGGCGTGATCTTGATGATCTTCGAATCTCGTCCGAACGTGACTCCCGAGGCCGGCGCGCTCTGCCTCAAATCGGGCAACGCTGCGATCCTCAAAGGCGGTTCGGAGGCACGCCACACCAACGAAGCCATGATGCGGGCGATGGAAGGAACGTTTCCCGCGGGCGCGATTCAGCTCGTGAGCGGCGGGCACGACGAAATTAGCGAGCTTCTCGGGCTCGATGAGCTCATCGATCTCGTCATCCCTCGAGGAGGGGAAGGCCTCATCCGCGCCGTGGCCGAGCAATCGAGGATTCCGGTGTTGAAACACTATCGGGGTAACTGCCACGTGTACGTGGACGCCAACGCCGAGCTCGACATGGCCTACCGCATCGTGGAGAACTCGAAGTGTCAACGGCCGGCGACGTGCAACGCCGCCGAGAAAGTCCTGGTCCATCGTGATGTAGCGCGAGAGTTCGTTCCCCGTCTCGCTGAGCTCGGAGTGGAGCTTCGCGGAGACGAGGCCGCTCGAAAACTTCTAGAGATGAAACCGGCGACCGAAGAGGATTGGGCCGAGGAATACCTCGACCTCGTGCTCGGCGTCAAAGTCGTTGGGAGCCTCGACGAGGCGATCGACCATATCGAGCAGTACGGATCGCACCACACCGACGCCATCGTCACCGCCGACAAAACCAACGCCGAGCGGTTTCTAGACGAAGTCGACTCCGCTACGGTGCTCTGGAATGCCTCGACACGTATCGCCGACGGCGGGCTATTCGGTCTCGGTGCCGAAGTCGGGATCTCGACCGACAAACTCCACGCCCGGGGCCCGATGGGACTCGAAGAGCTCACCACCTATAAGTGGGTCGTCGAGGGCCGAGGCAACCTGCGGGAATAGCTCAGACGCCCGCGGTTCGCCGCCACGGAGAACCGACAATCAGTAGAGCCCCGCCAAGCACGAGCCCCACCGGAGGGATGCGAAGGCCCAGTGCGCCGTCGGCTCCGACGCCGCCCAACGCCAACAACGCAACGCCAGTACACACCCCAGCCGCGCCCACGATCGCGCGCCAGGCGGGAACCGAAGCAGCCGCACCCTTTCTCGCCGTTTGTTCAAAGCGGCCGAAGATGGGGACCACCATCGCAAGACCCGTCACGTAGATCGCCATCCAAATGGGCCGGGTCGCCCACCAACTCCACGATCCGGGTCGAAGATGCAGACCGATGTCGCCCAAAAGGTGCGCCAAACCGATGACGAGGATCATCACTGTGAGATGCCACAAGTAAAGCGTCATGATCGTCCCGTTGACGAGAACGGTCGCAGTCCACGGACCGAGATTCTGCATCCACGACCGCAACGGCTTCTCAAAAGCGAACACCAAGCCGCCCTGCAAAACACCGAGGGCGAACATCGCAAACGTCGGGGGTCGCGAATTGGACACCGCTTCGTCGGGAACGGTGATCATGCTGATGGGGTAGTCCGCTACCGAGACGAGAAAGACCAGCGTACCGAGCCCGCCGGCTACCCAAAGCCATGCGCGCTCGGCGCCACCGGTTCTTCCCGCCCGCCACACGTAGCCGAGTTGGTGCACGCCGAGCCATATGAATGCATAGTTGAGCCAACGAAGAGCGGACAGGTCGGCACGGAAAGCGATGGTATCGGTCATCAACGCACCGAACGCGAACATCCAAAACGACGCGGCACCGAACCGCCGAAACAGCCAATGCGTCGCCGGCGCGGTGATCACCACCATGATGTACACCGCGAGGAACCACGTTGGGATGAGCGCAGCCTGGGAGCCAATGCGGATCATCTCCGGGTGAACTCCGAGCTGAAGCGCAGCCACTGCGATGGCCGACCAGGTGGCCAGAAGCGGGACGAGTGGGCCGACCAACCGGCGTAGCCGCGTCCCGATCCAATCCGCATAGCCTTTACCGTCCCGGCGTGCGGCTTCCCACGAGATACCGTTCGAATAACCGCCGACGATAAAAAAGATCGGCATGACCTGGAGCACCCAGGTCAGCCACTGCGTCCACGGCGCGAGGCTCAACATCTCGCCCAGCTGCAGCTGGCCGTCATCGGAAACGTATGCCGCCGCCACCCACCAATGGCCGAAGACAACCACGGTAATCGAAGCCGCCCGGAGGAAATCGACGTAGCGATTGCGCGTTTCCGGCGTCCGTTCGGCGAGAGACCTCGCTCGAGACCATACTGACATTGAGCAACCGCCTTCCGCGGCCGAAACAAAGGGTTTCAACAAGAATAGAGTACGCCCGCGCCCCACAGCAACCCTGCCAGGCCCAAATCGGATATGCTGCGTGGCGATTCGGGAGGAAAACGACATGAAGACTCCGACCGTCGCCGCAATCATCATCCTTTGCACAACATTGGCGACCCAAGGCGCCGAGAAAGTCATCATCGACACCGATCCAGGAGTCGACGACGCCATCGCGGTGATTTTTGCGTTCCACTCGAGCGAGCTCGAGATCCTCGGTTTCACAACGATTTTCGGAAACGTCGAGACCGAGCTGGCGACTCTCAACACCCTTCGCCTCGTCGAGATGAGCGGCAAGAACATCCCGGTCGCCGAAGGCGCCGTGAAGCCCGTGTATATGAAGAAACTTCCGCCTCCCGACTTCGTGCACGGCAAGGACGGCTTCGGCAACGTCAACCTCCCACCACCGAAAGGCGCTCCCATCGACCAGAGCGCTGCCGAGTTCATCGTCGACACGGTCAAAGCGCATCCCGGGGAAGTCACCCTCGTTGTGCTCGGACCGATGACTAACATCGCTCTAGCACTAGCGCTCGAGCCTGACCTACCGAGCTACGTCAAAGCGGTCGTCCCCATGGGAGGTGTTCTCGAAGTGATGGGAAATGTCTCGCCGGTAGCGTCCGCGAACATCCTCGGCGATCCCCACGCGGCCGATATCGTTTTGGGAACTGACTGGAACGTGACCCTGGTGCCCGGTGATACGACCCGCCAGGTTCGGATCACCGACGCATTCTTGGAAAGAATTCGACAGAGCGGCGGTCCCGACGGCCGCTTCCTTTACGACATCAGCCTCTTTTACCGCGACTATTACCGCACCGTCGGCGCGACCGACGGATTCTACGCGCACGATCCGACCGCGATGGCATTCGTCGTCGACCCCAGTCTTTTTCGAACTGAAGCAAGAGCAGTGCGCGTCGTCACCGACGGGATGGCCATCGGCGAAGTGATCGCCGCCGCCGAGCGTCACTACAGTCAACCGGGCCCCTGGTACGACCTACCCAAAGCCAACGTCACCATGGAAGTCGATGGCCAGGGAGTTCTCGATCTCCTCGAAAAGACGATCGTCTCGCGCTAGAGGTTTCGAGATCTCAGCCTACCTTCACACCGTACGCTTCGGATCGCGTAGAATTCTGCGGGGAGAATGAGGTCATGAAGAACTTAGTAATAATGAAGCTACGAACTGCCGGCGGCGCGCTCGGACTTCTTGCGCTCTCCGCGTCGGCATCGGCCACACAGTCGCCGGACGCCCAACTCGAAGCGTTGAAGCGCGAAGCGGTCGCGGAAGTCGAGAGCATGCGGAAGTTCACCCAGGTCGCGGTCGACCAGATCTTCAGCTACGGCGAGCTCGGCTTTCAAGAGTTCGAGACGTCGAACTACTTGACTGGACTTCTCGCGGAGAATGGCTTCGATGTGGAAATGGGAATGGCGGGCATGCCCACCGCGTGGATGGCGCGATGGGGTTCGGGAGAGCCCGTCATCGCGTTCGGGAGCGATATCGACGGCATTCCCAAGTCGTCTCAAAAACCGGGCGTCGCCTACCACGACCCACTGATCGAGGGTGCTCCGGGGCATGGGGAAGGGCACAACTCAGGCCAGGCGGTCAATGTCACGGCAGCCATCGTTCTGAAGAAGATCATGGAGCGGGAGGGAATTCCGGGAACACTCGTCCTCTGGCCCGGAGTTGCGGAAGAGCAACTCGGATCGAAAGCCTGGTTCGTGCGGGACGGCTACTTCAAAAATGTCGACGCATGTCTGTTTACGCACGTCAGCCGCAACTTGACGACGAGCTGGGGCCAACGAAGCGGCAACGGTCTCGTGTCGGTCGAATACACCTTCCGCGGCGAGTCGTCCCATTCCGCGGGCGCGCCGTGGAGCGGCCGGAGCGCCCTCGACGCGGTCGAGCTCATGAACGCTGCCATGAACGCGCGCAGAGAGCACTTGCGGCTTTCGCAGCGAACCCACTACGTCATTACCAACGGTGGTGACCAGCCGAACGTCGTGCCGTCGGTCGCATCCGTTTGGTACTACTTCAGAGAGCTCGATCAGCCCAACATCCAACGCCTATTCGAGATCGGCAATCAGTCTGCCAAGGCGGCGGCGATGATGACGGACACGGAAGTCGATTGGCGCATCCTCGGTACCGCCTACCCGGGGCACTTCAATAAAGCGATCGCGGAAGCGATGTACGAGAATATTGAAGCGGTGGGGCTTCCGGAGTGGAGCGAAGCCGATCAGACCCTGGCGAAAGCGCTTCAAAAAGAGATGGGCGTCGAGCCCAACGGGCTCGCTACGGAGTTGGATGAGCTCTCTGGGCCAGCCGAGGAGCCTCGCACTGGCGGCGGCTCGGATGATATCGGGGATATCTCCTGGACCGTGCCCACAGTAACGCTGCGGTTCCCATCGAACTTCCGGACCGGCGGGGGAGGCCATCACTGGTCGAGCGCGGTGGCCATGGCAACACCAATCGCCCACAAGGGTGCGACCGCCGGCGCCAAGGTCATGGCGATGACGGCGCTCGACTTGTACCTGAACCCCACTGTTCTCGAGCAAGCGCGGGCCTACTTCCGAGACGTCCAAACCACGGAACACGAGTACACCCCGTTCATCTCCGAAGACGACCCGCCGGCGATCCACCTCAACGAGGAGATTATGGCGAAGTATCGCGACGAGATGAAGGCGTACTACTTCGATCCTGAAAAATACGACACGTACCTGGAACAGCTCGGCATCGACTATCCGACCGTTCGTGAAGAGAAATAATGGCGGGTCCTTCGGTCTGGTTGCGTAGTATCAGATGGAGGAGATTGATGATGTCAGTATCGCTTCCCAAAGCACCGACCGTGAATTGCCGGCGCTCTGCTGGAAGCAGAGCTCGAGGCAGCAGTCAGCTCGATCGGGTTCGAGGGATTCGAGATCACTTGGCGCGACGAAGTTTTCCGCGACCCACCGCAACAATCGAGTGCCGCGAGCTTCGGTACCGTCGGCATCAATTTTTGAGCGCGGAAGCCTTCATAGGTCTTCATCAATGAAGACCATTGGACTCATCGGCGGCATGAGCTGGGAAAGCACCGCCCTTTACTACCGTCTCCTCAATGAAGGTATCAAAAAAAAGCTTGGCAAACTCCACTCAGCAAAAATCGCCCTGGTGAGCGTGGACTTCCAGGAAGTCGAGGTGCTGCAGCACCGCGGGGAGTGGGAACAGGCAGGTGCGCTCCTCGCGGACGCGGCCCAGGGTGTCGAGGCTGCCGGCGCGGATTTCGTACTCATCTGCACCAACACGATGCACAAGGTGGCGTCTCGAGTGCAAGAAGCCGTCACAATCCCCCTGCTGCACCTCGCGGACGCTACCGCGAAGCGCATCCAGTCGAACGGGTACGAAACAATCGGCCTACTCGGCACGCGCTTCACCATGGAGGAGGATTTCTACCGAGGGCGCCTGACCAGCCAGCACGGGCTCGAGGTGATCGTGCCGGCAGCCGGCGACCGAGAGCTCGTCCACCGGGTCATCTATGACGAGCTCTGCCAAGGAAAGACCGACGACGGCTCACGACGCGAGTACTTGAGAATCATCGAACAAATGCATGCCGAAGGAGCCCAAGGCGTTATCGAAGGTTGTACCGAAATCGGGATGCTCGTTCAGCAGGAGCACACGAGCGTGCCGCTGTTCGACACAACGACGATCCACGTCGAGGAAGCGGTCGAGCTCGCACTCATGGACTGAATCCGGAGCGGTCGCTCAGGCGATACGGTCGAGGGCGTCGCTCAAGTCGGTCCTGATCTCCTCGACATCTTCCAATCCGACGCTGAGCCGAATGATCGTGCGGTCACGGAGGCGGAACGGGTGCACACGGTCGGTGACCTTTTCCACCTTGATCAAACTCTGAAATCCGCCCCAGCTCAGGCCGATGGCAAACACCTGCATCGGATCGACGAACTCCGATATCTGAGCGCGGTCGAGATCCTGCTCGAGAATGAACGCGAAGACTCCTGACGCACCGGTCATGTCCCGTCGCCAGATGTCGTGCTCTGGGTGGCTCGCCAGCGCGGGATGGATCACGGTGGCGACAGCAGGGTGGGCCTCTAGCCACGTCGCGATTTCGCGCGCGGAGCGTTGGTGCGCATCGAGACGCACTCCAAGCGTTCGCAATCCCTTGAGCGCCGAGTAGCAACTTTCGGGCGAAGCAAAATGCTCCGTCGATTCGTAGAAAGTATGGAGCTCGTCGAAGCGTTCTTCGTTGACCGTGATCACGCCGAGCAACGTGTCGGAGTGCCCCGCGATGTATTTGCTTCCAGAGTGGATCGAGACGTCGACACCATGCTCGAAGGGCTTGAAGAACAACGGCGTTGCCCACGTGTTATCGACAACCGTCACAATACTCTTGGCTCGCGCAACCTCGACGACTGCCGGAATATCTTGCAATTCGAACGTATTCGAGCCTGGGGACTCGAGATAGATGAGCTTCGTGTTCGATTTGATGAACTCCGCGACGTCGGCGCCGATGTTCGGGGGCAGGTAATCGACCTCGACTCGATACTTCCTCAGCACACGGTCACAAAAATCGCGCGTCGGGCCATACACGTTGTCGCTTACCAGGATATGGTCGTCACTCTTTGTGAACGCCATCAAAATCGTCGCGATGGCATCGAAGCCCGAGTGACAGGCGCGGCACGCGTAGCCGCCTTCGAGCTCCGCCAACGCGCGTTCGAGCTCGAGTTGCACAGGCGAGCCGAAGGTCCCGTAGAGCTTTCCGTGGTACGGTTTTTGATCCGCTTCGACGAACGCCTCGTAGCTCTGGTACAAGACCGTCGACGCTCGATGCAACGGAGGATTGATCGTTCGGAAAGGATCGAGGTGATCGAACGCGTCTTTATCCTTGCGCTCTACCATTCCGCTCGCCGCGGTAATCCTGCACGAAGACGAGCTCGATCTTCAAGCTGACCCGTCGTCGAGAACACCGCTCTAGGTGCGATAGTAGCCTTCTATCGTCAGCTGCTTGAGTTGGGTGAAAAAGGCGTAACCCTTCGGCTCGTGAGCCCGGCTCGTGTCCGAGATTTCAGCGAGCAATTGGTGCTGCTGGTCACGATCGAGCTCGGTGAACGTGAGGTTTTGCCGCATCGAGCGAGAGACATACTCCTCGAGCCAAGTGAGCCCTTCGTTGAAGCTGGTCTGGACAGAGGGTTCCGCTCGACACAGAGCGAAATCGATGTACTCGTGCACGGACGCATCACGAGCGCCGGGGGCCCGCGTTCGCGGGATGATGCAATCGGACAGGCTCGCCACCAGCTCCACGTCCTTGGGGTCGAGAAACCGCGGTTTCCACGACGAACCCGCTGCGACTCGAACGATGGGGTGGTGCGACAGCGCCGGGTGAAACAGCGGTAGCGCGGACGCGGCCCCAAGGAAGCGCAACGCTTCTCGGCGGCTCAAACCAGAGCCCAGTCGGTGTGTTTCGGACGGCATGTTTCGCCTCCTTGGCTGCGACGGCACCTGTTTGGAACGCGCACAGTCTAGCGCAAGTTCGCGCTAGGTTCGATCGCAAGCCCGATAGGCGTCGATGACAGCGCGCTCGCCCGCCTTTCCCGGCAGCGAATTACCGTGTTCCATGCCGACGATACCTCGATAGGCCTTGGCCTTCAGGTGCCGGAACACGTTGCCATAATGGATCTCGCCAGTCGTCGGTTCTTTGCGGCCGGGATTGTCGCCCACCTGGATATAGGCGATCTCATCCCATGCTTTGTCCAGGTTCGGTATCAAGTTCCCTTCCGTGATCTGCTGATGGTAGAGATCGTCGAGGATCTTGCAGGATGGACTCCCAACCGCCCGACAGATTTGAAAGGCTTGGGGAACTCCGGTCAAGAAAACGCCCGCATGGTCAGTCCAATGATTGAGCGGCTCGAGCACCATCGTGAGCTCGGTGGGTTCGCAGACCTCACAGGCTCGTTTGAGGTTGTCGACGACGGTCGCGGTCTGGTACTCCCACGGTACCCCGGGATCATACTGTCCGGGCACGACGGTACACCAGCGGGCGTCAACTCGTTTCGCAACGTCGACCGCCCGCTTCACGTCCGCAAGAATTCGAGCTCGCGTCTCGGGAGCATCCGCGGCGAATGAAGGGTCGCTCCAATCGGCATGCGCGACAAAAACCCCCATTCGCATGCCGAGCCGCGCGAGCTCGCGACCGATACGCTCTTGAGTCGCAACGTCACGCCCAGGAAGGTCGTTATCTTCCAAGGATCGAAACCCCTCATCGTGCATGAACCGAAGCTGGTCGACGAGGTCGTCGCCCGCGTGATGACGAAACATCCCGAAATGAGGCGCGTAGTCTAGGCCAAACCTCACGGGGGCCTGCGCCCAAGCCGAGACCGGTCGCGTTGATACCGCCGCTACCAAAGCGCTGAGACCCGTTCCGAGAAAAGCTCGTCGTTGCATGGTGCATTGGTATCAACGTTGCTCGCATACGTCAACGCTGGTCCAGTCGCCACTATTCGTGCCCGGGCACGCACGCGGACACGGGCACGACTTGCACTTCGGAGCTCTCGTCAGCAGCGTCATTATATGTATGATACATATTCCAATCACGGATTTCGTGAACGCCATGCCGCGCAAGAAGTCGTCGTCCAAACAAACACCAACTCGATACCGGGCATCCGACTACCCCACGACGCTCATCCGGGCGATCCACGCGAAAAGCTACGCGAATTTGAGCTTCTCGCTCTCGCGACACGATCTCGCGCCAGTGGATTGGCGAATCCTGTCGACGCTGCAAGAAGAGGAAGGCCACAACATCGCCTACCTCGCAGAGCAGACGGCGACGGAACGGTCCAACTTGACCCGCGCGGTCGACAACCTCGAGGAGCGCGGCCTCGTGAGCCGACGCCGTGAGCTTCGAGACCGCCGTCATGTGCAGCTGTATCTGACCGCGGCCGGCCGGCGCAAGTTCGAGGAGGTTCTCCCCGCCGTCTTGTGGAACATCGATCGGGTGGTCTCAGGCTTTTCCGCCGACGAGGTCGAGACGCTGATGGATTTCCTCGATCGGATGAGAGATAACGTGCACCGCGGGGGAGGCGCTTCCAATGTCGCGTGAGGTCGAAACGATGAGCTCGTCCGCTTGCGCCGCGCTTTGTGGCGGCGTTGTCGACTACGCCGGAGTTTTCCCGCCGGCCCAGCTTGATCTCGCCGACGCGGTCGAACGCTACGCCCGCTACCGGAGCGGAACCGATGCGTGGATGCTCAACCGTTTCATCATTTCGGCGCGGGATCTCTCGGCTTTCGAGGTCGAGGCATCACGCCATGAGGCTGACTGGCGTTGGCCGCTCAGCGTCGTGTGCGGCCGAGCGGAGGATGCCGAGCGCGCAGGCGCATGGCGATCCGAGCTGGCCACCGTCGAAAGCCTGGAAGCCAAAGCGTCCACGCCGCTTCCTGAGCTCGATTGCGAGGTTTTTGTCGAACACCCACTTCGAGTTTCGCGCGAAGAGCTCGAGCTGCTCGGGAAACGCAACGCGATGCTGAAGATCCGACTCGGAGGCGAGTCGACGCCGACATCGTCCGCGGTGGCGCGAATTCTGTTCCTCTGTGCGGAGCTTGGCATCCCACTGAAGGCAACTGCCGGGCTCCATCAGGCGCTACGCTCGGAATCTCACGGTTTTTTGAACCTGCTTCTCGCCGCGACGCTCGCGCGACGAGGCGGCCAGCTCGACACGATCCGCGCACTTGTCGATGAGACCGACGCGACCGCCTTGGGTTTCGACGCAGATTGCGTCACCTGGCGAGGACATCGTTTCGACGTCGACGCGATCGCGGACGCGCGACATCTCCTGCGATCCTTCGGCTCCTGTTCATTCGACGAGCCACTCGAGAGCCTCGCAGCTCTGGGGTTCCGATCGAGATGACGCAGCCGAGCTGGAACTGGTCCGACGCGGAGCAGCGGGAGATCGCACTCGGCTTCGACCTCGAGACGTTCGACGAAGGGTTCATCGAGAATCCTTATCCAGCCTACCGTGCCATTCGGCGTCACAACCCGGTGTGCCGATTGCCGGACGGAACCTACTTCATCTCTCGCTATCGTGATCTCGTCACAATCCTTCGCGACGCCGATCGATTCATCTCCGACAAGAGAGTCGATTTCAAGAAAAAGTTCGGCGAGTCTGCGTTATTCGAGCACCACACGACGAGCGTCGTGTTCAACGATCCACCGCTCCATACGCGAATGCGTGCTTTGATGACACCATTTTTCTCGCCTCACGCGTTGTCGACGCTGAAACCGCGGGTCGAGACCTTCGTCGAGGGTCTCCTCGATCGTCTCGAAGAGAAACGGCGTTTCGATCTCAAGCTGGACTTCGCGCAGGCGCTTCCTCTCAATCTCGTCGGCGACATGCTCGGCGTACCGGTCGAGGAGCGGACCCCGCTTGCCGATTGGGCCGTTCTGATTCTGGGAGCGCTCGAGCCGTCGCTCACCGAAGAGGACTTCAAGAAGGGCTGCGATGCCGTCGACGAGTTCAAAGCCTATTTGCAGGCGCTCATCGAGAGTAAGCGTCTCAGCCCTGGTTCTCGGGACGACTTCGACATTCTCGGTGCGCTCGTCGACGCCGAGACTCTCGAAGGGAAGCTTTCGGAGCTCGAGCTTCTCCACAACTGTATTTTCCTGCTCAACGCCGGGCAAGACACGACGACGAGTCTCATTGTGAACGGCGTCGAGGCACTCTTCCGTTTTCCCGAAGCTCTCGAGAAGCTACGCCGTCGCCCCGAGCTCCTCGCCACCGCGGTCGACGAAATGCTGCGACTCGAAAGCCCTCTCCAGATCGGAAACCGCAAGTGCGTCGTCGACTTCGACCTCGACGGTCACAAACTTCCCGAAGGCGCTTTTTTGCACATCGGCATCGGCTGTGCCAACCACGATGAGTCCTATTTCGACAACGCGGAATCTCTCGACATCGAGCGCTACCCGAACAAGCACCTCGCGTTCAGCAAAGGGATCCATACCTGCGCCGGGAACGCGCTCGGGCGGCTCGAGATCGAAGTCGCGATCGGCAAGCTCCTCGAGCGGTTCCCGAATCTCCACCCGACAGGCAATCTGGTTCGCGGCCCGCGGGCCCGGTTTCGCTCGGTCATGGGCTACCCGATGGCGATTGATTAAGGAGCGGGGATGACAGCGAAAATAGACCTCAACTATCAACCGGGCTTCGGCAACCACTTCGCCACCGAAGCCGAGACGGGCGCGCTCCCGAAAGGCCGCAACTCTCCACAACGAGTCGACCACGGCCTCTATGCTGAGCTTCTCAGCGGCACGGCTTTCACCGTGCCGCGCGCGGAGAATTTGCGAACGTGGACCTACCGCATGCGCCCCTCAGCGGTGCACAAACCGTTCGCACCACTCGACAGCGATCGTTTCGCGACGGCGCCGATCGAGGGCCCCCCACCGTCTCCCAATCAGCTTCGTTGGTCTCCAATCGACGTTCCGGCCGGGTCAACGCTCGATTTCGTCGATGGGCTGTTCACGATGTGCGGGGGCGGGGACGCGTCGGCACGCACCGGTGTTGGCATCCACCTTTATCGAGCCAACCGTTCGATGACGAGGCGCGCGTTGCTCAACGCGGACGGCGAGATGCTCATCGTGCCGCAGCAAGGCGCGCTCCGAATTCAGACAGAGCTTGGGATCCTCGATGCGAAGCCAGGCGAGATCGCTGTCGTCAATCGGGGCGTGAAGTTTCGAGTGGAGCTTGCCGACGGTCCGTCTCGAGGCTACGTTTGCGAGAACTACGGCGCGCCGCTGCGGCTTCCGAACCTCGGCCCCATCGGATCGAACGGTCTCGCGAACCCACGGGACTTCCGCTACCCGGTCGCGGCATACGAAGACCATGACGAGACCGTCGAGCTCATCGCCAAGTTCGAGGGGCATTTGTGGACAACGGAGCTCGGGCACTCGCCGTTCGACGTCGTGGGCTGGCACGGCAACTACGCGCCGTACAAATACAACTTGTACGACTTCAACGTCATCGGCTCGGTGAGCTTCGACCATCCGGACCCCTCTATCTACACCGTGCTGACGTCGCCGACCGACACACCGGGTCTCGCGAACTTGGACTTCGTGATCTTCCCGCCGCGCTGGCTCGTGGCGGACGATACGTTTCGGCCGCCCTGGTATCATCGCAACGTGATGAGCGAGTTCATGGGGCTCATCGAAGGCGTCTACGACGCGAAGCCGGAAGGATTCGTCCCCGGTGGGGCGAGCTTGCACAATTGTATGGTTGCCCACGGTCCGGACGCGCAGTCGTTCGAACGCGCGACCGATGCGAAGCTCGAGCCACAGTATCTCGGTAACACGATGGCGTTCATGTTCGAAACCAGACTCGTCAGCCGTCCCACGACGTGGGCGCTCGAGCTTCCCGAGCTCCAGAGCAACTACTGGGAATGCTGGCAGGGCATAGAAAAGAATTTCAGGAAACCAAACGAATGAGTGAAACCTTGACCGATACCACACACGACGCCGCGCTCCGAAGCTGGGTCCCAAGCGCAAACGACGAGAGCACCGACTTTCCGATTCAGAACCTTCCGTTCGGGATTTTCCGACGCGCCGGCGACGAAGCCAGAGTCGGGGTTGCGATCGGCGACCAAATTCTCGACGTCGCGGCATGCCTTGTGGCCGGTCTCTTCGAAGACGCCGGCGAAGAGGCCGCGAAGCTCGCACGTGGGTCGAGCTTGAACTCGCTCATGCATAGGGGGAGGGGCCCGGCCTCCACGCTGCGCCGCGCCGCCTCATCGCTTCTACGAGAAGGAACCGAAAACGGCACGAAAGCCGCCGCGATCGAGGCGCGCATTCTCGTCCCCATGAGCGAAGCCGTGGTCTTGCTACCCGCAAAGATCGGCGATTTCACGGACTTCTACTCGTCGATCTTCCATGCCGAGCGGGTGGGACGCATGTTCCGCCCCGACAACCCGTTGCTTCCGAACTACAAATACGTTCCGATCGCCTACCACGGCCGATCGTCGACGATCGAAGTCAGCGGCACCGACTTTCGCCGCCCGATCGGACAGCGCCGTCCTCCCAACGCACCGCCCGAGGAGCTGCCTACCTTCGAGCCGTCGCATGCCCTCGACTACGAAGCCGAGTTCGGATTCTTCGTCGGAGCCGGCAACCGCACTGGGGAGGCCGTTCCGCTCGATCGCGCGGAGGACTACATCTTCGGGATGTGTCTGCTCAACGATTGGTCCGCGCGGGACATCCAAGCGTGGGAATATCAGCCGCTTGGCCCGTTCCTCGCCAAGAGTTTCGCATCGACGATCTCGCCGTGGGTCGTCACCATGGACGCCCTCGCACCGTTTCGGGTCGGCGCGTACCAACGCCCGGACGGAGACCCCCAGCCACTCCCGTATCTTTACTCGGAAGCGAACGAGCGCAACGGCGGTCTCGACATCACGATGGAGATCGCGATCCTCTCCGAGTCGATGCGGGAACAGGGAATGGAGCCGTACGTCTTGAGTCGAAGTCGTTTTCGTGAGTTCTACTGGAGCATCTTTCAGATGCTGACCCACCATACGAGCAACGGCTGCCGCCTCATTCCAGGCGACCTCATCGGTACCGGAACGGTTTCGAGCTCTGGAGCGGATGAGATGGGCAGCATCCTCGAAAAGACCAAACGCGGCGCCGAGCCACTGACGCTCCCGTCGGGTCAGGTCCGCAGCTTCGTTGATGATGGCGACGAAATCATTCTTCGCGGCTACTGCGAACGCGAAGGGTACCGTCGCATCGGCTTCGGCGAGTGTCGGGCGCGAGTACTTCCTGCGAGATTTCTATCTTGATCGAGCCGGAACGACTCGTACGCGGCACTGTGCTCGATTTACCGACGTACAAGACAGGCGTGAGCCCACACCTTTTGAAGGCGCTCGATTCCGGAGCCTCCGTCGCGCGACTCGGTAGCAACGAGAACCCCTACGGTGCGAGTCCTCGAGTCTACGAAGCGATTCGTTCCGTTCACGACGTCAATCAATACCCCGACGGCGGGAACACGTCGGTTCGTGTAGCCCTCGGGGCCCACCTGGAGATCGATCCAGATCGACTGCTCGTATCGACGGGGTCGGAGAATGTTTTGAGCGACGTGTTCGTGTCCGTGCTCTCTCCAGGGGAACGTGTCGTCGCTCTCACACCGACGTTCATGCTCACCGATATCTTGACTCGATCGATCGGAGCGATCTCGATGGGTGTGAACTACGAAGACGACCTCTCGTTCTCCGCCGACGCCCTCGCGAGCGAAGCCGAGAACGGGGCGAAGATTTTGTACATCTCGAACCCCAACAACCCGACGGGAAACGCGTTCTCCTCGGATGAGCTTCGCACCATCGTCAGCGCGACCTCGCCGGAGACGTTGGTCATCGTCGACGAGGCCTACTACGAATACGCGGTACGCCACGAGGGTTTCGAGTCCAGTCTTCCGCTTCTTGACGCGTCGGAAAGGCCGTACATCGTACTCCGAACTTTCTCGAAAGCGTACGGCCTCGCGGGGCTTCGCGTCGGCTACGGTATCTTCTATCACCCCGACTTGGTCCCACTCGTGCGCCGCGGGAACACGGTATTCGACGTCGGAACGGTCTCGCAGGCGGCGCTGCTCGCCGCGCTGGCCGACCAAGCGCACATGGAAAGCGTCGTCGACAAAACGCTCACCGAGAAGGAAAGAGTGCTGAAGGCTCTCGAAAAGCGAAACGTACGGGTTTTTCCGGCATACGGGAACTTCGTCTCGCTTTGGTTTCGCGAGCACAACAAAGCGATCGAGCTCGAGAACGCGCTGGCAGAGCGCAACGTCTTCGTCAAAGCACTACCTGCGAGGGCGGGTGAAGGGCTGGTTCGCGCCACCGTCGGCAAACCAGAGGATAACGATCGTTTTCTCGAAGCACTCGCGGGCCTTGCATGAGCGAAGCGGCAAGTGGGAATTGATGGCGGCCTCGGGAATATCTGGCGCTTCCCGTATGTCGTCGGCGAGAGTGGCGGCGGCGTCTTCCTAACAATGTACATTCAGCTTTACGCTAGAATTCCGTTAATCAAATGCACAGTTCTCGGAGGCAATAAGGCCATGACGTCAAATCAACGGACTCTTTCGACCGCCATTCTCTCGCTCGCCACTGTCTTTGTCGTGGCGGCGCTCGCTCATGCTCAGGACGAAGACCAGAAGCCGACGTTGAAGCTCGACAGAATCGCGTCGTCGCCGGCGTTCCTAGGTCAGACTCGAGCGCCCATGGCAGAGAAATCGTCTTATTCGGTCGAAACCGTCGTTGGCGGACTCACGACACCCTGGGCCCTCGCTTTTCTGCCGGCTAGCGAGATACTCATCAACGAGTACTCTGGAAGTATGAGGATCTTGCGTGCCGACGGAACGCTTTCGGATCCTCTGAGCGGCCTGCCAGAGCTGTCCCATGAAGGGTGGGCGGGGCTGTTCGATGTAGCCCTTGATCCCGACTTTGCTCGAAATCAACTCGTGTATTTTTCGTATACGGCTCCGTCGGGCGATCCCGACTCGCCCAATATTCCTCGGGTAGCGCGTGGGCGCCTTGATCGCGAACAGCTGTGTCTAGCCGATGTCGAAGTGATAGTCGACGGTGCAGGGTGGCAGGAGCTTCATTTTGCGCCCGACGGGAAATTGCTGGTATCGGGAACCGGTGCAGGTGAGGCGCAGGAGCTCGCCGTGACGAGCGGCAAGCTGCTTCGTATCAACAGCGACGGCTCGGTTCCCGACGACAATCCCTTCGTCGACGTTGTGGGTGTTCGTCCGGAAATCTTCAGCTACGGCCATCGTGATATATCGGGGTTCGCCACCCATCCCGACACCGACGAAATCTGGATCACCGAACATGGCCCCCGCGGTGGTGATGAGCTGAACGTCATTCGCGCGGGCGCAAACTACGGATGGCAGGTTATATCTTACGGGACTCAGTACTCCGGAAAGCCTGTAGGGCAAGGACAAACGACGCACGGGGCCATGGAACAACCCCGCTACTTCTGGAGACCGTCGATAGCGCCTTCAGGCCTGATTTTCTACACGGGCAAGATGTTTCCGGAGTGGGAGGGCAATGTCTTCGTGACTTCACTGTCCGGACAACACATCACTCGACTCGTCCTCGACGGCGATCGCGTCATCGCCGAGGAACGATTGCTAGTGGACCGCTCGGAGCGAATTCGCGAGCTTCGGGAAGGCGCCGACGGCGCACTCTACGCCCTGACCAACGAAGAAGGGGACGCACCGAAGGGAACCGCAGAACTACTGCGAATTTCGAAATAGGCTGCCGCCATCCAACGCTCGGAGAACCGCGCAACCGCTCAGTGTCGCCGTGCGGGCCCCCATGCCAGTGCCCAAAGGGCCCTGACAGGTTTAACGACGGGTCCCGATTGGGCTAGAATTCAGCATGGGCACGAAACCGCGATCGAAAAAGAAGAAGAGCAAAGAAGCACAAGCTGCCGCACCGAATGTAGAACAAAGCGATAGCTCCACGACTGGCCAGATTCCGAGTTGGATCTTCGTGGCCTTCGCGCTGCTCGGTGTCGCCATCTTCGCGTTGGTTTTACTGGGGACGGATCCACCTCCCGAGGTCGAGTCGACCATTCGAACGGTCAACCCCGTCGACACGTGGCAGGCCGCGCCGGTCACCTCTCTCACCTACGTTGCCGAGCGTGACTACGCGATTGGGCCAGACGACCCCGCGGTCTCTGTCGCTGTGTTCAGCGATTTCGAATGCCCGTATTGTCAGGACGCGAGCAGCGAGCTCAGGCGCCTCTACGAGCGTTACCCCGACAACGTGCAGCTCGTTTTCAGGAACTACCCACTCGACATGAGCTGCAACGAGAACATGAAACAGACAGGACATCTGTATTCGTGCAAAGCGGCCGTCATGGCACGTTGCGCGGGCGCACAGGATCATTTCTGGGAAATGCACGATGCCATTTTCGAGCTCCCCCAGCTGAACGTGAGCACGCTCGACGGGCTGCCAGAAGAGCTCGGCCTGTCCGCGGAGGCGTTCACCGCTTGCGTCGGCAACGAACAAACCATGGCGGACGTGCAAGTCGACATCGAAGAAGGCCGCACGCTGGGACTCACCGGAACCCCCGCGGTGTTCGTGAACGGACGGAAAATGGCGTCGTTCCGTACGACAACTCTTTCCGCGATCGTCGATCACGTCCTGTTCGAAAGCGGAAGCGACTGAGATTCACAAGCCGGTGCTATGCGTTACCGGCCGCGAGCTCGTGCAGACCGGCAAGGACACGGTCGACCTGCTCGAACGTGTTGTAGTACGCCGTGGATACGCGGATGCCGTTGAAACCCGCGGGGTCCGCTGGGTAAACCGGGCCGCGCGTCCTCGGCGACACGTAGACGTCGTAGCGTTCGCGCAAATAGTCATGGATTCTCTGTCCATCCATCCCATCAATCCCGAGCGTGGTCACCGCGCACGAAAGCCGCGGGTCCGTTCCGGTATAAAGACGCACACCGGGAATCGCGACCGCTTTCTCCCGTAAGTAGCTCCCAAGGCCCCGCATGCGATGCTCGATCCGAGCCGGTCCGATCCCGTTGTGGAAATCGAGCGCATCTTCCAAGACGGCGACCTGGGGCCAGGGGCGACGACTCAAGCGGTCGTACTTCCGGGCGCCTTTGTCCAGATACCAACTCTGGGTCACGATGTTCGGCCAAATACGGTCGATCAACTCCGCGCGGACGTAGAGAATCCCGGTGCCTGCCGGCGAGCACAGCCATTTGTGACAAGACGATGCGTGGGAATCGACGCCGAGCTCGTGCAGGTCGTACACGAAATTTCCGAGGGCATGAGCGCCATCAATCAAGCACAGCAAGCCGCGGCCACGACAAAGAGCGGAAAGCTCCTTCACCGGCATGATCGTCCCCGTCACCGTCGTGCTGTGCGCGGTCGTGATGACTCGGGTTCTCGACGTGATCGCGTCCTCGAAGAGGTTCAAGATGTCCTCGGGATTGTCGGGCGGAGTCGGGATGGGGACTTCCTTCAGGGTAACGCCGTGCCTCTCGGCTTTCAGCTTCCACGGCTGAAGGTTGCTCGAGTGCTCGTGGAATGAGTGAAGAATCTCATCTCCCTGTTTCAAATCCAGGCCGTTGATGACGGTAACGAGTCCCTCGGTCGTGTTCCGGACGAGGGCGATCTCGTCGGCGGAAGCGCCAACGAATTTGGCCGCCTTGACACGGATCGATTCCTGCCGTTGCTCGAACACGGAGCTATTTTCCGACGGGTTCTCCGCCATCAACCGCCAGTAGTGCATGAGCGCATCGAGTACCGGCTTGGGCGTCGACCCCAAACGTCCGGTATTCATATAGGCGAAGCCCTCCGGCATAACGAACTGCTCCCTGACTCTCGCCCAGTACCCGCCGTCGAAACGCCAGTTCTCGCTGGGCTCGCCTATCTGCTCGATCGCTTGCGCGACGGCTGCCACCGCAGATTGGGTTGCGCCGACTCCCGCGAGCGTGACTCCCAACCCGCGCATGAATTCTCGCCGAGACGCAGGCTCGTTCGTGCCCACCATGTGACACCACCTTTCCCCCGCGCTCGATTATCGCAGCTACGTTAACACGCGGTGCGGTTCGCGGGGTGTCCCCGCCAGAGCCCGTTGACTACCGCGGGTCGGGAGCCAGGCAATTAGCTCGAAAAGCGCGCGCGAAGTCTCGTTTCATGCTCACCACCTCCCACGCTCGCTCGCGTGCGAGCTCGAGCAAAGGTTCATGGTGGTACTCGTACTCGCGCTCACTGTCGTCGTGATCCAGGAGCAAAACGAGGCTCATCGGAGCGCGGTCGGCGGCCTCCATAACGTAGCGGTCGCCCATGGAATTTCCAAACGCGAAAATGGGAGACCCGCCGGTTCGCTCGCGTATCCGCAGCACCTTACCCTCACGTGAGTTGTGAGGCTCCCAAAACATCGCGTCGCGTACGAAAGCACCTTCGTCGTGCTGGTACGCGACCATCGACCCAATCACGAATGGAGGCTCGACTCCCAGGCAGGGCGCGGCAAACGCGCGGATGTACTCCTGCTGCGACTGAGACACGACATACACTCTGAAATCATGCTCCCGCAGGAGCTCCATGAGCTCCAACATCGGCGCATAGAACAGCGCCGAGTAAGCACGCTCGAGGGTCGGATGCCGTCTTTCGGAAAGGATCGAGCGAACATTGTTTCCAAATTGTGCGAGAGAATCCCCCGCCGCCGCCGCAATCACGATCTCGGAGCCGTGGCTCCGAATAGTGTCGGGGTCCTGCGTCAGAACCGCCAGATACGGCTCCTGCTCGGCGAGAGACGGATCATCGACCGCGGCGGCACGCAATTTCTCAGCCGCCACCATCACCTCGACGTATAACGGCCTCTCGACCATGAGCGTGCCGTCGAGATCGAAAACGGCGATGCGTTCGATGGGAGGTACATAGGTTTCGCGCTCGGGGTCGGTCACATCGTCGACGAACGCCAGGAGGCGTCGCTTGACCTCGCCGTCCGACCAGGAACCAAGACTCGCAGGCTCGACGTCGGGCGTCGCGCGGCACCCGACGAGCGACGCCGCCACGAGACACCAGGCAAGTTGGCGACAGACGCTCATCGACTCGCCTATAGCGCACTCACGGATGGCGTTCAGACTTGATAGAGCTGAATGAGGTTTCCGCACGTATCATCGATGCCCGCCGCGGGCGCGCCAGCCATAAAGATGCGCGCATAGTACCAAAATCAAGAAACGACCGTGCCCTCCTGGGACCCTTGTTCACCCCGGCCGGGTCGATAAGCGCCCACGAGTCTCGCGACGAGCAAAGCCATGTAGAGATTGCCGGCAATGACCTCGAGGAACGCGAGTGAGCGAGCGTGGTCCGATACCGGCGTGATGTCGCCATAGCCTAGTGAGGTCAGCGTCACGAAACTGAAGTGGACGAGGTCGCGGAACTCCAGCGTCGCTTCCGGAAAACGCGCACCGTGCATCGAGAAAGCATCGGGCTGCAACGTCAAGACCAGGTCAAAGCACGACGCCCACATGTAGCCCATCAAGAGGTAGACCCCCGCCGCGCCGTAGATCTTGTCGAGGGACACCTCATGTCCGCGTAGCACGTAGTCGAGCACACGTACCAGCGCATACCCGTAGAAAAGAATCGTGAACACCGCCTGCGGTATGGCGAATTGCGACCCGGAGACCACGACGTTGAGCCAACTGAGGACGAGCTGCGGCACGCCTATTGCGAGCGCCGTCATCAAGTGACGTTTCGTTTCCCGTATCGCATAGAGCGCGGTAACGACGACGGTCGCGTTGAGCAACACCAGGAGGACCTCGGTCGAAGGTCGCCCCAGGAGGTAGGGATAGACCAACAATACGGAAATCAACGACACGAGCAGATAGGGGCAGCGTTTATCCATAGAACCTCCCACAGTTTTCGATCCTTGGTCCGTGAGTTCCTCAATGCCCTGCTATTTCGGGATTGAATTGGACGCTCGGCGGCGGCGCTACATCATACGGGTCGTGGGACGCCGAGCGTCTCCACCGGGCTATCGCCGAGTTTGTCGAGCGACATCAACCGAGGAGCTTCACCTCACGCCATCTCACCGGTCGCCAACCATCGTGCACATTCCGACCCCAACTCTTCGAGCGCGCGCTTCTCGTAGCCTAGTCGGTCCTCCTCCTGGAGCACTTCCGTCCACCGACCGTTCGTACCCTTGTTAATGAAGACCTGGGCGCCGGCGTCCCAGAATGCGCCGCCTAGCGGGACGCTTTTCGTCGCATGGGCCTTCATGTAGTCAAAGCTTAGAACGCTGGGATTCTAGCAGAATCGTCGGCGCGGACCGACACTCGAGATCGGCCAACCCGAGTGCTGCCGGCTTACTCATTCCGATCTTTCAGGAACTGGTCGAGGAAGTCGAGCATGTCCAGCGTCATGCGCCGACGGTTCGCCTTACCGAGCACGTAGTAGTTTTCGTCCTCATAGGTTTCGTAGCGAAACGGTTTGTAGTGGTTCGCGAGCGTCTGGGCGAACAGCTCCGACTGGTCGGATCCAGGGTAGCGGCCCACCCCATGAACGAGAAAGATGGGAGTCGAGATGTCGGCGACGTAGTAGATGGACGAGCTTCGCCGCCACGTCTCCTCGGCCTCGGCGAACGGCCCGAGCTCGTACTCCAGTTGCTTGATGTGCCGGAGCTCGTTCTCCCCATCGTAGAAATGAACCCAATCGGCGTAACCGGATGCCGGAATCGCCGCCTGAAAAACACCCGGCGCGAACGTGGCGGCGTTCATGCTCATGATCCCACCGTAGCTCGTGCCCGTGATCCCCATCTTGCTACCGTCGATATACGGCAGCGTCTTCAGATACTCCACGCCAGCCAAGACGTCGTCGAGATCGCAGTGACCCCAGCAGCCGTTATTCCCGTCCTCGAACGCCTTGCCGTATCCGGAGCTTCCTCGAATATTCGGATGGAGCACCGCATAGCCGCGCTGCGCAAAGAACTGTGCGTCGCCGGAGCCGCCTTCACCGAACGGCTCGAACATGTCGCGGTATTGACCGGTGGGGCCACCGTGGACCCAGACAATGCCTGGGACACGGGTGCCAGGAGCGAGGTTGGGCGGGCGGTAGAGGTATGCGGAGATGGTATAGCCGTCCGAGCTTTCATAGTGGACTTTCTCGGGTACCAAGAGGCGGTCTTCGAAATTGCCCGCGGGCATCGATTCGGTGAGTTGCGTGGGCTGCGCGTTGCCGATCGCCGAAACGACATACACGTCTGCCGGCCGCGTGAGCGTCGCCATTTTGAACACGATGCGGCCGCCATCCGGCGACCAGGCGGGACTCGACACCCGTCCCGGCTCGGCAGAGACGACGACTCTCGGCGCACCGCCGGCCGAAGAGACGACGCGGAGATCGTAGTGCCCATCGTGATTCTCCGTGTAGACGATAGAGCCTCCATCCGGTGACCACAGGGCTTCATGCTGATCGGCGGTAGCGGGCGCTATCCGGCGCGGCTCCCCGCCGGTCAGGGGAACACTCCAATAATTGATCCAACCGCTCCGGTGCGACGGAAACAAGACTTGCTCTCCATCCGGGGAAACCCGCGGGTAGCCGAAGCGGGTTCCAGCGCCGTAGTCGAACAAGTCGCGATCGCTCACAACCGTGCGCTCGTGGTCTCCGTTCGCATCGGTCACGATCACGTCGTGGTCCGCCCAGGCCTCGTCGAGCCGGACGTACACAACGCGACTCGCATCGGGTGTCCAGGTTGGGAAGACCTCGTAGCGTTTGTCGTCGGTGAGGCGATGCACCTCCCCCTCAGGGACCGAGACTTTCCAGATGTCGTAGTTTCCGTAGCGGTCGCCGGCAAACGCGATCCAACGCTCGTCCGCGGACCACGTCATCGAGTTGATGCGGGCGCCGAGGTTGGTGAGCCGCAGCTCGCTTCCGTCTTCGGTCGACCAGAGCCAGATCTCGGGTGAGCCGCTCTTGTTAGAGACATAGGAGATCCATCGGCCTTGCGGTGACCAGCCCGGCATCTGCGAGGTGAGAAAGTGTCCGGCGCCCCCCAATTCGATCGGCACCCGAATGGGAAACCCTCCCTCGGGCGAAAGCGTTGCCAAGCCACCCGCGAAGCTCGATGTAATGAGGATGCGTTTGCCGTCCGGGGACCAGGCGGGGGAGCCGCTGACTACGGAGGTAATGGAGAGGAGCTGGTCGATGGTCAGGATCCCATCGGCGTCGTTTGCGCGGCTTTCCACGGGAAAGACGCCTACCCAGGCAAGGATCAACCATAGAGTGAACGCCAACTTCGTGCTGCTCCGCGGTTCAGTTAGGCGTGGGGGATGCGTTTTCGAGCTCATTGGGCAACTCCGTTGGGATCGATAGGATCCGTGGAACTAGTGCAGCATAGCAACGCGCGAAAAATCGTGCCCAACTGACTGCATGGCCGAGCAAGGGGAGTGGGGAGAAAGAAAAGGCGCGGACGTGCCCGATGGTAGTGCGACGTCGTTAGCGGGGTTGAACGGCCTCGGCCCGCCGAGGGAAAGAAATCGACGCGCGAAAGAGCTCGAGACCCAAAGTCTCGAGCTCTTCGCGATAAAGCGTTTCAGTCAGGCGGGTTCAGCCGGACTTACCAGCGACGTCCGCCGCCGCCGCCACCACCGCCACCGCCTTCGTTCTTCGGTCGAGCTTCGTTGACGTTGAGAGTCCTTCCGCCGAGCTCGGTTCCGTTGACGCCGCGGATCGCAGCTTGAGCGGCCGAGCTGTCCGCCATCTCGACGAACGCAAACCCGCGTGGGCGGCCCGTGTCACGATCCGTGATCACGTTAACGGTATTAACCTCGCCATAAGTCGCGAAGACGTCTCTGAGCTGCTGCTCGGTGACGTCAAAAGAGCAATTGCCTACATAAATATTTGCCATGAAACTGTTTCCTGTACGAAAGGGGCGAAGCGAGGGCTGACGGAGGTGTGGTGGCGATCACCAGCAAGAAGGATTCTGCGAAAAGCCATCGGATAGCCGACTGCGCCATAGTCATCTATTCCCACACGTTTGTCAACTCGGCACTCGCCGGCGATTCCTCTGGGCGTTTCAGCACCAGGTGCGATAATGGTGAGCGATGCAACCTACATGAAGGACGGAGCGGTGCGCGGCACCTTGAAGCGGATCGCGCTGGTTTGCTTCACCGTCAGTCTTCGCCTATCTCGTTGGCAGCGCCAGCAAGAGGGGTCGACGCCCTATGATCTCGGTGGTTCTTGCCAAGGGTGCGGCACCTGCTGTGAAGCTCCGGCTATTCGTGTCGGGCGCGCCACCTGGTATCTCCCCACACTCAGATATCTCTTCTTACGGTGGCACGAGACCGTCAACCGGTTCCACGTTCAATCGACGAGCGCGGGTGAACGCACGTTCGTTTTCACCTGCGATCATTTCGACTGGTCTGCCAGGCGCTGCGATAGCTACGAATCTCGGCCCGGCTTGTGTCGCGACTACCCGCGCGCCCTGATGGATCAGTCTGCTCCGATACTCTTCCCCGATTGTGGATACCGAGCGCTCTCCGTCAATCGACAAGAACTCGTTCGAATCCTAGCGACTCAGGATCTCGGGACCGAGCAGCTCGAGAAACTAAAGAAGGGACTCTACCTCGACGGCAACTAAGTGCGTCGTTGCTTAGCTCAAGCGTCTCCGAGCACCGCGATCCCAGGCCCTTTGCCCTCGCCGCCGGTTTCGACTATAATAGCGACTCCCGTATAGGGGCAAAGCCCACGCGCTCCAATGAATTTTCGTGAGCGTCCCCTCCGAAAGCAGGTTAAATGAAACTCTACGTGGGTAATCTTCCTTATAACGTCTCCGAGGAATCCATCCGAAAGCTCTTTTCGCGCCATGGGCAGGTGCACGACGTCTGGATCGGCAATACGCGCGTCGGGTCCCCTCACGGCTACGGGTTCGTTCATATGCCGAACGGCTCGAACGCGGAGAAAGCCATCTCGGTTCTCGACGGTATTCAGTTCGAGGGAAGCGAGATCACCGTTCACCAAGCGAAAGACTAACCCCCCGCAACCACCATGAGCTTGCGCGGATCCCCTCTTTTAAGGCCTGAAATGCCGATCTGGAAGGAAGCTATTGCCCCACACCTGGAGCCGAGGCTCATGCAAAGCTCCTGGCAACTCCTCAATACACTGATTCCGTATGTCGCGCTCGTGAGCCTGATGGCATGGACCGCGCCTCGGGCCTGGTGGCTGAGTCTGCTCATCGCCGTTCCCGCCGGGGCCTTGCTGGTTCGCATCTTCGTTCTATTCCACGACTGCGCGCATGGCTCGTTTTTCCGATCGTCCTGGGCGAACCACTTCTGGGGAGTTGTCTTGGGGCTAGCAACGTTTACTCCCTTCGGCGAGTGGCGGTATTCGCACGTGCTGCATCACGCGTCCGCGGGCGACCTGGATCGTCGTGGCACCGGCGACATTTGGACGCTTACAATTCAGGAGTATTTGGAGGCCTCGCGTTGGAAGCGCTTCTCCTATCGCCTCGCGCGCAATCCGTTCGTTTTGTTCGTCGTGGCACCGCTCGTCGTGTTCCTCGGAGAGTATCGGTTTCCTAGGAGAGGCGCGGCGAAGCGCGAACGCATGAGTGTCTATTGGACGAACGCTGCCATCATCGCGATTGTCGCCGCGGCGAGTCTCACCATCGGTTTCAAAACCTACCTGCTCGTTCAACTGCCCGTGTTAATGGTCGCAGGACTGGTGGGCGTGTGGTTGTTTTATGTACAGCATCAGTTCGAAGGGGTCTATTGGAAGAGGGGAAAGGATTGGGACTTCGAAGCGGCCGCTCTGAAAGGAAGCTCCTTCTACGATCTACCCGGACTCTTGCAATGGTTCAGCGGAAGTATCGGGTTCCACCACGTGCATCACTTGAGTCCAGCCATTCCCAATTACAACCTCGAAAAATGCCATCGCGAGCTACCGATGTTCCAGAAGGTGAAGACTTTGACGTTGGTCTCGAGCATGAAGTCCTTGACCTTGCGCCTCTGGGACGAGCAACGAGGAAAGCTCGTGTCGTACCGCAGACTCCGAGAGATCCGGCGAGCAAGCAGCGCCGAGAGTATCATCGCCGGGGACCTGAGTCCAAAATCCTATCAAGCCGAAACCAGGTCGAGGCCCTCCTCGTCTTCTTCGGGACAATGAATGTAGCACACCCGCCTCGCGTCGAGACTGCAAGGAACGTCCGTTAATCACCGCTCGTCGTGCCAATCACTTGAGGTGTCGATTCCAATCTGGGATACTTTAGCGTTGCATTAACGCTGCGCCTTCACTTCGACAGACGCCTTCAGGGGGATGCTCTTCGTCATCCATCAGCGTATGGAAAAATCGAACGATTTGCTCGGAGGAGATAAATGACCCTGCGGTCCGAGTACGTCGGCTTCACCACCGACGAGACCTCCAGGATTTACACGATGCGCGTGAGGAAACCCGGAGGGATTTTGCTCGAGTTTCGAATTGCCATCGACAACCAGTCTTTTCTGTCTAAGAAGGTTCGCTATCAAGACGCCGCAGAGATTTGTTTCCTGAAGCTCGAGCGAGAGTTGAGCTTGTGTGACGAAGACTCGACACCAGCTGCTTACATGCAGATCACCGACGCCGAGCTCGACGAGTATCGCGAAGCCCACACGAAGAAAGCTCCGCCGCCGCGCCCGAGGTTTCCTGCCGATTCCTAGTTTTCTGCGAACCGGGCTCAGCAGCTAGCGGCCGAGAGTCGAGCCCACTGCCCTCGCGGCAACGCCGAGCGCCCCGCCTACGGCCAAAAAACCCTTGGCGAGCGCGTTGCCCGATTTCTCGTCCGCTTCCTGCAATCCACCATTCGCTTTTCCCAAAGCTCCGACAATGTCGCCACCGATGGACAAAGAGTAATGCTGAGGTCGCCACTGCCCGTTGGCGCGGGCCAACACCGGCTCGTCGCTAGAATCGAGACGCGCCACGAGGGCGAGATCGAAGTCTCTCCTGAGCTTGGACGCCAGTGGCCAATCTTCAGATGCGATCCACTCGGCGCCGTCGGCCGGCGCATCCGCCTCGCCGAGATTGAGAAGAGGACCCGGGGACATAGCGACCATGTCGCGACAGGCGTCCACGCCGCAGCCGCGCTCGCTGCAAAGCGCCCGGCTGAGATAGGACGCGTGCTTGCCCTTCGCGATCCACACGTTGGGCCCGGCGGTCACGGCACCGATCGCCTCCGCCCGGGCGGCATTGCTCGTATCGCAAACGGTGTCTTCATGCGCAGCGGCATACCAGTACAACGCAACCCAGTCGTCCACGCTCGAGGTGAGAGACGAAGCGACCACCAAGGCCGAGACGCGTTCGACGTCGAGCGGGTGGGGACTCAATGGACCGCAGTCCCGATCCCACAGGTGGTAGTAGCTGAGCGTCAGCGCCACGCGGTCACGGCCCATCGCCGCCGATGGCGCCACCCGGGTGTAGACGGCGCCATTGCGGGCGAAAACGCGCGGCTTGGCTGAGTCGGCGCGAAATTCCGCCGGGCGTCCGGCGCACTCGTTCGCGTCTAGCCAAAACTGAGGCCGGAAGCGCTCACCGAGCGCGCGTTCGAGTGCGTCGCTCACCCCGTCGCCGTCACGATCCGCGGCTGTCGCGAGCGGAGCATCCGCGATCCCGCCCAGAAATACTCCCAAAAGCAGAAAGGTTTTCACAATTGGATGATATCAGGCGGAAGCGGCGCCGCGCGACACGCCCAACAATATTGGGTTCGCGTCTTGAACAATCGGACAACGACCCGTATCCTCGTTACATAGGAGGAATACACATGCTCCCAGTACTAGCACTTCAAGATATGGGCGGCGGCGGCGGCGGCGGTGGTGCCGGCGGCGCGATTAGCGGATTGATCTCCTTGGGGATCATGGTGCTCATGGTGGCCAGCGCCTGGAAGATTTTCGACAAGGCGGGTGAGCCCGGGTGGGCAGCCATCATTCCGATCTACAACGCCGTCGTGCTCCTCAAGATCGTGGGGCGCCCGGTGTGGTGGTTAATCCTAATGTTCATTCCGCTCGTTGGGATCATCATCTCGCTCCTCGTCGTAGTCGATCTCGCCAAATCCTTCGGCCAGGGGATAGGTTACGCATTAGGCCTCCTGTTTCTCCCCTTCATTTTCGGACCGATGATGGCTTTCGGTGACGCCCGTTACCAAGGACCCTCGGCCGCCTAATCCAACTCGGTTATCCACGGAATCCGGCTAGCCGGCGCGACGCGCCGGCTAGCCTTCACCGAACGTGGGCTTCGAACCTCAAACTCCGCAAAAGATCCCTGTGTTATGCTCGGCCGGAAGCGTGCAAACAGGGAGCTCACCATGTCCGTGAACACGAATCCTCGTCGCGTCGTCACCTTTCTCCTAGCCTGGGTCCTTGCGGGCGCCTGCCTCGCAGCAGAAGACCGTGCTGTCGTCAGAGCCGAGGACGTCGGAATGTCCAACGAGCGGTTGGGCAAACTGAGCGACGCCATGGACGGCTACGTCGAAAGAGGAGACCTTGCTGGGGCAGTGGTCCTCATCGCGCGACGCGGGGAGATCGTTTTTCATCAAGCTTTCGGCGAACGCGACCGCGAGCAAGGTGATGCGATGGAGACCAGCGACATCTTTCGAATCGCGTCGCAGACCAAGGCACTCGTGTCGACCGCGATCCTGATTCTCGAAGAGGACGGCAAGCTGTTGATCTCGCACCCCGTGAGCCGCTACCTCCCGTCTTTCAAACAAACCACGGTCGCCGAAGACCGCGAGGGCGGCCGCTACGATATCGTCCCGGCGAAGCGCGAAATCACGCTGCGCGACCTTCTCACCCACACTGCCGGCGTCAGCTACGGCGACGGACCCACGGCGTATCTCTGGGAACGGGCCGAGATTCAGGGTTGGTACTTCGCAAACCGTGACGAGCTGGTGCGAGCCACCATCGACCGATTGGCAGCACTTCCTTTCGACGCTCATCCTGGAGAGAAATTTATTTACGGCTATTCCACCGACATTCTGGGCGCGGTCGTCGAAGTCGCTTCTGGCAAACCTCTCGACGAGTTCCTGAGCACGCGAATCTTTGAGCCGCTCGGCATGAGAGACACTCAGTTCTATCTGCCACCCGACGAGGCGGACCGACTCGCCACCGTATACTCGGCCGCCGACAGTGGCTTGCAACGCGCTCCCGACCCGGGGCACATGGTCGGACAGGGCAACTACGTGAACGGCCCGAGAAAAAGCTTTTCGGGAGGCGCCGGTTTGACCTCGACAGCCCACGACTACTCGCGCTTTCTGCAGATGATGCTAGGGGGTGGTGAGCTCGATGGAACGCGGATCCTGTCACGCAAAACCGTCGAGCTGATGACGACGAACCATGTCGGTGAGAAGTATCGTCCTGGTCTCGGATTCGGTCTCGGGTACCGAGTCGTCCTCGATGTCGGAGCCATGGGAGAGCACAGCTCGGTTGGAGAATTCGGCTGGGGCGGCGCCTATCACTCCACGTATTGGGTCGACCCATCGGAACAGCTCGTCGTTGTCTACATGACGCAGCTCATCCCCGCCGGAGGCCTCGACGACCAGAAGACTCTGCGCGCTCTCGTGTACTCCGCCATAATCGACTAGTGCTCCGTGTCGAGCTTCGCTCGTTACGCCCTTGCGTGGATCGTCTGTTCGTCCGCCTGGCCCGTGCTCGCCGCTGAAGAGGACACCGTCGATAGCACGCCAACGACGGCCCGCGCAGCGGACGGTAGCTATATCGCGTGGCGCGAGCACATCAGCGACGACCCGAAGCGTTGGGACTTGTCGACTCTGGCGTCGGGACCGGAAGCCGCTGCGGCGGAGGACGTCGGCATAGCGGATGCCAATGGCGATGGATACCCGGACGTCGTGGTCGCGTGCGAGCTCGCGCATTTCTTCGCAGACTTCGACGGCTCCGGCCGGCCCACGGTCGTCGCCGCCAACAAGGGCGGCCAAAACCCCGCGATGGAAACGATAGAACGCGACAACATCTCATTCTACTTGCTCCCCGACGATCCTCTCGACGGCGGCCGGTGGCGCGAGCAAGTCCTCGGCAAAGTGCGCATCCCGATCAACTCGCAACCCGTCGACCTCGACGGAGGCGGAGACCTCGACGTGGTCGGCGGCTCGCGCGGTGAGCGCCGCATCTTGTGGTTCGAGAACGAAGGAGGGTTACGTTTCGAGGAGCACGCTATCGACCTCGTGGGCGCCACCGGTGAAGGCCGACGGCTCACCGGATTCAACATGGACTACGCCGATCTCGACGGCGATGGCGATCAAGATGTTTTTCGCGGGCGCGTACAGCCGAGGGCCGCGTGCGCAGGACGGTCCGGAAATCACCGTGAACGATCCGCTCGGCCGCATCGCTTGGTATGAGAGTCCCGGCCGAAACCTTGCTCGACACTGGACGACGCACGACATCTCTCGCCGCAAGCGCGGGATGTACGATAAATGGATCGCGCGCGACCTCGACAGTGACGGTGACGTCGACTTCGTCGGCACGCGCGGCAACAGCGCCCCCTATGACGGCGTTGTCTGGCTGGAGCAGATTCGTTCTGCCACTCCGGTCGCGTCGTTCGAACAGGCCCGCGTGATCGACAGCAAATCGATGCCGCTACCGGCGTCAGCACCTGGCACGGGTTTACGGTAGGATTCTAGTGGAGGCGCCCCAGACCGCTCGATGACGCTCGCCGCAGGCACGAAGCTCGGACTCTACGAGCTCCTCTTTGCCATCGGCTCGATGACTTCGTAGGAACCGAGACGGGTGCCGGGAGACAGAGCAGCCATCGCTAATTATTTACCGTTTTGGTGTGCAATTCACGGTGTAATCGGTTGTCGTCATGAACTCCTTTGAAAACACGTTCTCGGAGAGTCGCTCACTCAACGGGCGAACGCCAATCTTCGATCGTCAAGCCCTCGAAGCTTTCATAGTGCCGAACGTTTGCCGTTACCAAAACCAAGGCGTTGACCCGCGCGATCGCTGCGATCTGCCCGTCCACAAATGACGGAGTCTTGCCCTCGCCAGTGAGCCGGGCTCGTTCCGACGCATGCCACGCTGCCGCAGCATCGTCGTAGCCGAGAACGGGTACGTGAGGGGCGACCACATCCTGTAGATATTTTTCCAATGCGGTGCGGCGGTGCGAAGCCGGAAGTCGATAGCAGCCGAACAAGAGCTCGTGCCACACGACGGACGCGGTGGCAACGGAACCCTCGGTTTCAATGAGCCGTTGTCGAACCCCAGGGTCGGGGTTCGCTTTTGCTGGCTCCGAGAGTACGTTTGTGTCGAGAAGGTACCCGAGGCTCAAAGCTGAACAACCCGACCCGCCGATCGATCCCGAACGTCCTCGTAAACCGACTCGATATCCAACTCGTCGAGATCAACCGCGGTTCGAAACTCCTCGAGCGCCTGGCTCAACGGGATGGAGCTCTTCGCGTGGGTACGATACCGTTCGGTCGATATCAGCACCGCGACCGGCTCACCCCGTCTCGTCAAGGTCACCGTCAGGCCCCGCTCGGCATCGCGCACGAGTGACGGCAGGTGCTCCCGCGCGTCAGATATCGAGACCTCTTTTTCGTGCTTCATATGTACATTTTAAATGTACATATTGCTTCCTGTCAACGGCGTGCCTGGCGAGAGCGCAGCCATCCCTAATGATCCACCGGAACCAGGGTTTCAGCTCGTCGAGCCAGTTTTGGACGAGGATCAACTGCCTGGCTTTGGTCTCCTGGTCCGCAGCATCTTCTTTGATCATTGCTGCCGTCCGGTCCCCACAGCGGCTTGGAGCCGCCGCCTCTCGAACCCTGCACGAGCCCTCCCACTTTCGCGAACGGCTCACGCACACAAAAACCCTGACACTCTCAGTTCACGCCGCGCCACGACAGCTTACTGCCGAACCAATACCGGAACACGATCGCGTGCTGGGGCGCCCACCCACCATCGCGTGATTGCGTGTATTGGAACTGATAGGCGAGGCGTACCTGTTGGGCATTCGGGAGATTCCAAAGAAACCCGATGCGGGTCCGGGTGCGAAAAAAGCCTCGAGCGTGGTCGAAGAAAAGATCCGTCTGACCCCACGGTTCGTTTTTGACGCCGTCCCCACGCAGCTCTAGGCGGGTCCGGTAGACGTTGAAGTCCGGGATCGAGTCGCCGCGGAAATGGCGTTCGTAGAACAGACCGCCCCGGAAGCGGACCTTTTTATCCGCGAAGCGGAAGAATAGCTTGCGGAGCAGAAACTGAACCCGCTCATCGATGACCACGTCTCCGAAGTCGTCTTCACGTCCGATCAAAAAGAACCGGCTGCGTAGGTTCCAGTCCTCGTTGAACAGGACGGTCGCTTCCGTCGTCACCCGCGTCATGGTGCCCGAGTTGAGCTCTTGCTCGTCGGTTCTTATCCACGGCGTGACCGTCCACCCCACCTTTTCCCAGTCTCGAATCGTATAGATGAACTCGGCCCAGAGAGCGACCTCATCCCAGAAACGTGTGTCGTCCTGAGCCTGCCCTGCGCGGGGAATGCAAAGAGCCATCAGCAATGCGCCTACGATGATTCCACGCTTCGGTGCTACCCTGCGATCCATCAACCAATCCACTCCACAGCAACTTATACTTCAATCTAATAGCCAAGTTTCGGCAAGTTCTTCGCCCAAACCTTGACGACAACGACCAGCCAACCCAAGCCGACCGACCGCCCACTGGAACCCGGCGGTGATGGTCCCGACGGCCACCAGCAGTAGATAGACGTAGCCGATGACCCCCAGCCAGACGAGTCCCGTGGGTTTTTGGTCTTCTGTTCCGTCGACTTTCATCGTGGATCTCCTAGGCGGGGCCGGGGCTGTCGGACAAGGTCGAGCCTCGCACCGACAGCCCGGTGGTCCTTAGTTGAGCGGCGAGTACCAGATCGGCGAGGCATACGCCCGATCCTGGGTCGTCGCCGGGGATGACCTCGTAGTTGTGTCGACCAACCTTGGGCTCGGTCTTCGCATACTTACCGAAGTAGTTTTCCTCGCGTGAGGTGGCGAGCCCAGTATGTGTGTCTGTCGCTCCGCTCAGTCCGAATTGGTAAGGGTTGACGCCGACCTCCTCACCCAACTTGAGGCCGATCTTGAGAGCGGAGCGCGCGTACTCGCATTGGAGCATCCAGTCTTCTTTGGCCGCCGAGCCGGTGAGGTTCGCCACATCCCAATTCTCGTAGTCGGCGAACTCGTCTTCGGTCGACAGCAGCGGGTGCGTTTCGCCGTCGCCTTTCATCTGCGTTACTTCGATGATGGGCTCCCAGCGTATCCGCGATTCCGCGTAGGCACGCGTGATCGGATTGCCGCGGATGTCCGTTTCCGCGAACATCGTGCCGTTGCTCACGTTGCCGTTGTGGGGGATGGCGAGAGCGTTGCCGCCCGTCTAGTCTTCGTAGGCGGCGAGGTACTTCCACAGGTCCTCGGGATCTTCGCTGTCGAACGTCGTGTAAGGAAGGACCTGGCTCGTCTTGTCGGCACCGTCTCGGAAGACGACGACTCGATGGAGGTTGTTGCCGCCGGGAAGGGAGGACCACTCGAAGCCGGTCATAGCGGAGAACCGACCCGGGTCGTCGTAGCCGTCGGCGGTCTGGAGGAACGCTTCCCAAATGCTGCGCGTCGCCTCGGGAGAGTCGAATCGAGCAGTGAGGGTCGCAGCGTCGTTCAGAATGGACCCGAAGGCCTCCTGCGCACCTTCCGGACCGGCGTTGAACTTCTCGTACAGCCAGCGTCCATACTCACTCGCGAGCAGGAGCGGATCCGCATCGCGGATCATCGGCGCAAGACCAATGTACTCGGCGTGGTCGGTGACCACGAGGAAATCGAGCGGCCGGACGAGCTGCACGCGCCGACCGGAATTCGAGACGATGGTCTCACCCCGTGCAAACCCGTACGCGTCATCCACGTCCAGCGTCGTGCCGATCAAACCCGCATCGGGTGAGTACTTCGTATGAAGATGCGTGTCGCCGAACAGAACACGGTCAGGATAGGATTTGTCAGCATAGGGAGAGTAGGGCTTCGCATCCGCGAAATCCTCGTCGGTGACGACGATCTCTGACTGTGCGAGCAGGCGCCCCGCATGGGTCGTGAAACCGAGAACTACCAACATGGTCATGAGTGCTTTAGTCACGTGTTATCCCTCCTTCTGATTAATGTTGCTCTTCTGTTAAGTTTCGTCACGCGATGTCCTGCCGAGACGCATCGAGAGGTAAGGCGAGGCTCCAACGAGGCGCACGCCGTCGGCGGCCATGGAGCGAAGCAACACCAGCCCCCGATCGTCCACCGTGATGACACCCTCCAACTCCAGCGTCAGCGGCGGTTGGGCGTTCCGGCAGCAAGTCTCTAGCTCGGAAACTTCCGGACCCGACAACGCTCCGGCGACCCGAAGCATCATTCCAGAGTCGAGCGGTTCCTGAACGATTCGCAACGTCATGCAGGCGCGTCTTGCAGAGACTGTGCCACCGCGGTCGTCGGCGTAGACACGGCCTACGCCGCGCACTCCCTGCTTCGCCAGCGATATGTCGCCGCGCAGCGAGACGATATTTCGCGCATGCGCGAAATATCGCCGCCAGGTGGATCTCGAATGGACGTTCATTGTGGTCGCTCTTCGTCGGACTCCTGGATCTCTTCCAGAAGAATCCGAGGCGTGAAATCGTGGAGGTCCTTTGCCGAGGTGAACCGTTCTCTTTTCCCCGACTCTAAGTGCTCGATCCGCCCGCGGAAGAGCCACGATCGGTATTCGCATCGCTGCTGAGTTGAACGAGAAACGCGCGGGGCGACGGCAGCGAGGTAACCATGTGGGCATAATCGCCGGGCGGTCGCCGCGAGTCATGAAGGAGTTGTGAGATTTAGTTGAAAGTCACCATTTCGAATGCAATCGCCAGCGACCTGGGCGACGAACGACTGAGGCGTGACGAGCGGCACGTCGACGTGCGTCCGCAGGTCTGGCAACTCTTGCGTTTTTCCCTCCGAGCGCCCGGGTCAGCTTCTGAGCTAGGTTTCGATGATGGTTTTCCGAGTCGCTGTCAGCGACCTATGGGGACGGTGGAGAAAAAACCGATTTGGAGAGCGTGGTTGTACTCGATGACGCTTCCGCTGCCTTGTTGAACGAGCTGCAGGAGATAGCCGAGCTCGAGCCTGCCAGCGCGCCCCATGTTGATACCGAACGCCGCATAAGATCGATTCTGGTCGAAGAAGTTGTTTTGGACGTTCTTCCCAAAGTTGATCATTAGCTCGTTGTAAAGCTGCGCCGAGTACCGTGTGTCCGTGCCGATAGGGATCGAAGCCTTGAGGAAATAGCGAAACCGATTCCGGTAAGTGTGGCCGTCCAAAGTGCCTTCACCGACGTCGTTCGGGACTTTGTTGCCGACAAAGCGTTGTTCGAGCCGGTAACGGTGGACGAGCCCCGTTCGCCCGAGACGTTGCCAGAGGATGAGCTGCTCCCACAGCCGGTTCTCGGGAACGTTGAATCCCGGTGCCGACCCCTCTCCCGCAGACGTATCGATGTACGCATACCCGCCCGAGAATTGAACCGTATCGTTGAGGTCGAAATTGATCCCGGGCCTCAACAGTGTTTGGCTCCGCGAGTCGCCCAATCCGTGGACGCGAAACTGCCCATCGAAGTGAACGCCCCAACCTCCGTCTCCGATCGGATGGTCGCCAAAGTACATGTACCAGCTACGGTAGTCTGTCACCGAGGTACGGCCTTCGGACTGCGCGGCGGCGACACCGTCGCCGAGGGACGTCACGGCAAAAGCGGCGACCAATAGATAGCGTAGCATTCGGCCGCGCAGCAAACCGCACAGCCAATTTCGGTTCACGCCTCGTGGCCGCTGGACATCTGTCAATGTTCGTATTCCGTTCAGTGTGCGTCGCCGAATGGCCTGCCGAGACGCATAGAGAGATAGGGCGAGGTACCAACGAGCGTCGCGCCGGCGGCAGCCACCGAAAGAAGCAACACCAAGCCCGGCTCGTCGGCCGAGACGACGCCCTCGAGCTCTAGCGTCACCGGCAGCTTGGCTTTCCGGCAGCAAGCGTCGAGCTCGGCAACTTCCGCACCCGACAGAGCTCCGGCGACCCGAAGCATCGTTCCCGGGTCGAGCGATTCCACAACGATCCTCAGCGTCATGCAGCTCACGTATTGCAAACAGCGATCCAGCGTGAAAACCGGACCGCTACACGCGTAAGTCCGTTGTTCAGGGCTTCAGCGGAGACCTTCGGAAGGCGTGCGTCGGCAGATGCGGCGAAATCTCACCGGGCTCCCTTGAGATGTCGTTCTTTGCGCGACATTTCACGCGACGGTCGTCGGGCGTCCGAGAAACTAGCTCGAGCTCGTTCTTGGAACGAGAAGGTTGGCGACTTGGCGGTACGGCACCGATAGTTTCAGTCGGATGAGCTCCGAAAGTGAAACACCCTCCGCGGCAGCTTCGCGCTTCAAAGCAGCGTGAAGGCTCCTTGGCACCGCGACCGTGAGCCGGCCGGATGCCGATTTGATGTCTTGCTCGAACCCGGACACGTCGCGTAGCCGCAGCTCTTCGTAGCGCTCCGTGAGCCAGCGATACACGTCGGAGTCGACTATTTTTTCTCGGTCCTCACGCGTTTCCCCGAGGACGCTGAGCTCGCCCTTGGGGCCGAAGAATCGCGACGAGAATGTGGTGGCATCGGTGCCGCGCTGAAGCATCTGCGACAGGAAGGACGACATTTCAGGCGACAAGCCTCCACTCAGAAATGCAAGAAAAGTGGAAAAGGATTGCGATAGCTTGGCATTTAGCGGTCGATATGATACGCTCTTAAGAGCATAATAAGTATTATACGGAGCTCTTAAGAGATACATGACCGCCAAAAACACACTGACCACAGCGCCACCGTATCCGGTTGAGCAAGCGCTCGAGCGCCTTGGGGCAAATCTACGGACTGCCAGATTGCGTCGCAACCTAACCATCCAGAGCGTCGCCGAGAAGATCGGAACGGGCCCGCGCCCAGTCTCGGATGCCGAGAAAGGCAAACCGTCAACGAGCGCCGCGGTCTATGTCGCGCTCCTTTGGGCCTATGATCTGCTGGATCAGTTGAGCGAAGTCGCCGGACCCGAGTCCGATGAAGAAGGGATGGCGCTGTCCCTGTTACGGGAGCGCTCCCGCGCCCGAAACAGGAGTGAGCTGGACAGTGACTTCTAGAGCCAGCGCACGCGAGTGCTACGTCTACCTGACGCTGCCGGGTGAAACCGAGTTCGTTACCGCCGGGCGATTCGTGCTCGAGTCCGGCCGTCATGGTATTCCCACAGGAAGGTTCGTTTATGGTCGCAGCTATCTCGAACGGGAAAACGCTGTGCCGATCGACCCGCATCAGCTCAAGTTGAGCAACCGAACCTACGCGACCACCATCCTCAACGGCGTCTTCGGCGCGTTGCGCGATGCCAGTCCTGATCACTGGGGTCGGCGCGTCATCGAGAAGTACGCCGGGAAAACGCAGCTTGGCGAGATCGACTATTTGCTCGAATCACCCGACGACCGCGCCGGCGCTCTCGGATTCGGCTTGAACCGCAATCCCCCGGCCCCGCGCCGCAAGTTCAACCGGACGATGGCTCTAGAACGGCTGCAGCAACTCGCCGACGCGATTATCGCCGACGAGGATCTACCAGCGAACTCTGATGCTCAACAGACCGAAGATCTGTTGCTCCATGGCACTTCGATGGGCGGCGCCCGCCCCAATACCGTAATCGAAGATCATGCCGGCCTGTGGCTAGCAAAATTCAACCGGCCTGATGACAAGTGGAACCATGCACGTGTCGAGCAGGCGATGTTGGTACTTGCCCGTGAGTGCGGTCTGCAGACTTCCGAAAGTAAGGTCACGACCATCGGCGGTCGCGACGTCTTGCTCGTCAAACGCTTCGACCGCCAAAAGACGACTGAGGGTTACCGGCGGGCTCGAATGCTCAGCGCCTTGACGTTACTGCGCGCGGAAGATACTCATCGAGATCGCGATAGGTGGTCGTACGTTTCGCTCGTTGAAGAACTACGACGACTCTCGGCTCAGCCTCGTAAAGACGCGCCCGAGCTCTTCCGACGCATGTGTTTCAACGCTCTGATTTCGAACAGCGACGACCATCCGCGAAACCATGCGGCGATCGCAAAGGACGTGGAATGGAAGCTCTCGCCCGCGTACGACCTCGTACCGTCCGTGCCGGTCAGTATCGAGCGCCGCGATCTGGCTCTCACATGCGGCGACATGGGGCGCTACGCCCACGCCGATAACCTACTCTCGCAAAGCGCACGCTTTCTGCTTGAAGTCGAGGGCGCGAAACAGACCATCGCTGCGATGGAGCAAACCATTCGAGCCAAATGGTACGACGTCGCTCGCGGGGAAGGCGTCAACGAAAAAGACTGCGAGAAGATCGCTGGCGCCTTTAACTATCCCGGATTCCGGCTCGCAAGCACTGAATAACGTCAGCTCTCGACCTCCATGTCGTCGCCGTCGGGGCTTCCCACGACTTCGTAGAACGCGCGGCCATTCGGGTCTTCGACCTCCTGGAAGAACACGGTGTCGAACTGGTAGTAGGTGACGCCTTCTTCCTGCACCGTGGTCACGACGTCGGACACGCTGAGGAGCGAGTCGACCTGGGCGCCGAGCTCGGGCTCGCCGACCACGTAGCCGGTATTACCGTCTTCTTCGTACTGCACGTAGAAGTTGTAGTTGACGTAGTGGTAGGTCTCGCCATCGGCCTCGAACGAGGGCACACCCGCCGGGATCGCTTCGAGCTCTGTCTGGGGTGGCGTCGGCTCGACGCGATAGATGACACGACCGGCATCGTTGACATCCTCGGTGAAATACATCTCGTCGAACTGATAGACGACATCGTCGCCCTCTGCTTCGCGGGTGGCATCGCTCGGAACCGAGCTGACTTCGGCTCCCACCGGCGGCGTCACCACAACGTAGCCTCCGCCAGGAGCGCTCTGCCAAAACGCCCACTCGGCGTAAAAGTAGGTCGCGCCGTCCACGGTAACCGTCTCGGGGTCTTCGGGCAACGCGTCCACTCGATGACCCACCGGAGTCGAGGTCAGGATGTAGCCCTCTTCGCCATCGTAAATGACTTTCCGATACCACGGGTTCACACGAACATACGTGACCGAGTTGTAGGTGTGGTTCGTCGACTGGCTCGCCGTCGCCGCGAACATGACCGACGATATGAAAACGAAGCTGACCCAGCGACGCCGGTACCACATCCAGCGACGCCAGAAAACGTGGTGACGCCATGCCGCACGCCGGAAGGCGCGAGAGCGGTGGACTCGCCGAGCTCGGGCGCGGCTGCGATGACGCGCGGAGCGGCGTGCGGCGTTTCTGGTCGCGGTGCGGCGTCCACTGGCACGTGCCGCGGAGCGGCCGGGTGGACGGCGGGCTGCCGGTGGTCGACTCGCGGCCCGCGAAGGTGCAGGGCCACCACGCGAGGGGTTCGAGCGATTCATCGAGCCCGAGCGTGACGGGGGCCGTCGATTCACCGACGACCGGCTCCTGGCGGAGCGTCCTCCTCTGGAGCCGCCACGGCCTCTTTGGGCGTGGGCGATGGCCTGAAGCGGAGGCAAGATGGGCACGGCGATCTCGAGGGTCAGCACCATGATCGCGACCCATCGGATTTTCTTGAGTGATTTCATCAGACGATCCTTCGCGCGAGCACGTACTCGTTGACCTTCATTCGTTCACCGGCACCACCTCGACGCGCTCGGCGTCCGGAGGTGGCGAGAATTGTGACAGAGCATCGTCGGGCAAGCTCGTGGTCCACTTTCGATAGCGCGCCGAGTACGACGGTGCGCCGTTCTCCTCAGTAAAGTTGATGTGGCGCCGCACCGGAAACGACTCGTCTCCCTGGCGAATCCAAACTTCCAGATCGGCACCAGGCTTGCGAAGCGCAACGTGGTCGGTCCAAAAGCCATCGACCCATGCTTCGCCGACGTATTGCACCAAGACGTCTTCACCGAGCCAAACGTCCACGGGGTCACCGACGAGCATATCGGCGAACGGCACATCCAGGTCGTACTCGTAGACCAGGCTCTCCACCGCGTCGGAGATGTTCGGCGGCAGCTCTATCTGGCCCCAAACGTTGGCGGGCTGCTTCAGCAAGCTGAACTCGCCCCGGTCGAACCACGCGGAATCCACCGTCGCGTCATCGTGGAGCGTCATCCAAAACAACCGGCCAGGTTTGTGCGCCGCCATCCGCTGGACCATGTCGAAGTGCAGCATCTGACCGGACTCCTGGACCGCCTCGTACGTGACCAGCGCCTCGAAGCCGAGCTGATCATGCGAGGAGAGAAACTCCAACATCCGCGACATCACGTCGCGCCCTTCGGGCATGGTGTCGCCATCGCCGGTCAAAGGCTCCGGACTCCAGAGCTCGACATCGTCGGGGGGAGGTGGCGCCGCCCGACAGCCGGCAAGAAACGCCAAGGCGACGACGAAAGATACGATTCGCAATGTCATGGAGACCACGCACTGCAAACAACGCTCCAGTCGCGTTGCGCTCGTAAGCCGTGTAGTTTCAGCGTAACGACGCTATTGCTGGGGCGTCGCACACCGTCCGACGCGATATCTCACCGGGTCTCATCAGGATGTCGTTCATTGCGCGATATTTCGCGCGTTCCGGCCTCGAAACTACTCGACCCAGCCCAGAACGTTGCGCGCGATGGACCAGCGCGGCTCGAGAGGTCTGGTATCCTTGCCCAAGATCCAGTGATCGTAGAGCCTTTGGATCGTCCCGTTCTCTTTCTGGATCTCGATCCAGACATTCAGAAAAGCGACGGTGTTCACGTCCCCGCTCGCTACCGCGTACGCGAGCGGTGTGCGCCGGCGCACGTCCTCCGGCGCGACCACGGCGTAGTGTGGATAGAGCAGGCTCCAGGCGGAGCCGCGCTCGGCGGTGGTCACGTAGGCGTCCTCGTCGTTCGAAGCCAGACTTTGACCAAACTCCTCGATATCGCGAAGGAGTCGAAGGCGAGCGTGAGGCACGAGAGCCTGCGCTCGCGCCACCAGAAATGGATCGTCGAGGATCGCGAGCGTCAGCGACTCCATCTGACTGATTTTCTCGAGACTGACGAAGTCGTGTCGCCGATAATCGCGAACCAGCAACGCGAGCGTCTCGACGCTCGAGGCCGACCCCGAGCTGGCCGCGGAGCTCGAGCGCGCGTCCGCCGGGCTCGCGGCACTCCACTCGATGCAGGCCGCGGTGCCCGAAGGCCAAAGTCAGGGACGGATCGCGCCTTGGTGGGTGGCGGTCGCGTCGTTGGCAACGCTCGCCATCGCCATCCCGGCCACGCTGCAATGGGCGGGCGGCGCCGACCCGACGACGGACATGGTCGAAGTCGAAGCAGAGCCTAACGGATCCGAGTTCGTGCTCATCTTACGCATTGGTTGGTCGGGCGACAGCGGACTTACGCCCGACGAGATTGAGAAGCGCGAAGACGAGCTGAGCCGGAAGAACCGTCGGCACTCTCGAAGCCGCTGCGTCCTCTCGTCGATGTCGAGCGCGAACACATCCGCCTGGTGTGCGAGCGCTGCGGCTGGCGCATCCGCGGCGATGGTGGCGCCGCACAGATACTGGGTCTGAACCCGAGCACGTTGCGCTCGCGGATGAAAAAACTCGGCATCGTGCACCCGAAGACAACGTTTGGAGAGGCGTCCATCGCTTCTTAGTCGCGATGTACAAGTGCTAACTCACGCCCGTGCTGAGGCCTTCTCCGCTCGTCCCGTTCCTCGCCGCGCTGAGCGCGAGCACCGTCGCCATCGCCGACGAATGGAGGACTGGCCGGCCGCGAAGGACCTGTTCATCCCTGAAGACGAGGTGCCTGACAGCATGAAGCGGCGCATGAAAAAAAATGAAGCACAAAACTGACGTCTTCGCGGTACGCATTTCGCTCGTCGCGGTCGCGTTAGCGGTCGCGGCGAGCGCTCTCTCTCAAACCATCTGGCGCGACGTCGACCACGAGCCCTTGCCCTTCGGGAATGATCGCGAGCTGATGGAGTTCATGCGGACCGCCGAGGTCGTCGCCGAACGCGTCATCGGCATCGGGATCAACCGCTCTGTCAAAGTCACGCTAGAACAGGACGGAGTCCGCTCACACGCGATCTTTCGCGAAGTCGACGTTCGCAGGGACGTAGCCAGCATCAAGGGCGAGAGTTATCAGTTGTTCGCCGACAGCTATCTGTTCGAGTGCGCGGCTTACGAGCTCGCGGCGATGCTCGAGTTCGACCGTGTACCTCCGGTGGTGCTGCGCACCATCGGGAATCGTCGCGGAAGCCTCCAGATCTGGGTCGAGGACACCCTCGATGAAGAAAGCGACACGTTCCAGCCACCACGGAACCTCGAGTGGGTCACCCAGATTTGGGACATGAGATTTTTCGACAATCTTCTCTACAACATCGACAGGAACGCCGGAAACAAGCTCGTCACCTCGGACTACCGGCTGTGGCTCATCGACCACACACGTGCGTTTCAATTCAGATTCGAGCTTCTCGACGACAGGATGGTCCGAGTCCCCCGTGAAAGCTGGGAGCGGCTCTTGGTCCTCACCAATGAAGTCTTGAGCAGCGCGCTTGCAGACTATCTGACCCCCATCGAGATCGGCGGCATCCTCAAACGACGCGAAATCATCGTGACGCACATCGAGGCCCTCATCGCCGAGCGCGGTGAAGATGGAGTGTTCTACTGAAACGACGTATGTCAAAATTCACAGTTCATCGTGATCAACCTCCCGCCGGATGTTGCGGGAACCGGGCTCATTCGTACGAACCGAGACGATCTCCAACGTTGACACTCATTTAGCGAAATGTAGCGGTTTGGACGACCGGCATGCAACCGCTCAGCGCCCATGTCAGCCCGCAGGCAGAAAAGCAAGATCGAAAGATTTATAAGCATATGCTACATAACGAGTTAGAACGTCGGCGGATTTGACTTTAGGTTTTAATTACACCTAAAATACACCTCATGAACCTATATATTCACGAAGGCTACAGCGAAGAACACCGTCGCGGGCTCGAGCTCGGCGAGGAGATCGCGACCCTTTCGGCGCAGCTCCAGGTGGCTACTTATCGGCTGTTGGTGATGCTGCGGGAGTTCGACGACCTCGGGGGTTGGGCGTTGCCCGGGCTCAAGTCGTGCGCGCATTGGCTCTCGTGGCGCACCGGTCTCGACGCGGGCGCGGCGCGCGAAAAGCTCCGGGTCGCTCACGCGCTCGCGAAGCTGCCGCTCATCAGCGAGTCGATGAGCCAAGGGGACATCTCGTACTCGAAAGTTCGGGCGGTTACGCGGGTGGCGACCCCGGAGAATGAACAAGACCTTCTCCAGATCGCGCTCGGAGGAACGGCGGGACAAGTCGAGCGCATCGTGCGTGCGTGGCGCAAGATCGATCTCGAGACCGAAAAAGAGCTTGCGAACGAGCAGCAGGCCCGCGCCGAGGTCTCGACGTTCGAGGACGAGGACGGGATGCTCATCGTTCGAGCCAAGTTGCCGCCGGACATCGGCGCGGTGTTTCTCAAAGCCCTCGAGGCGGCGTCGGACGTCGTCTATCGCAAAGACACGGAGCGCCCGCTCGGGCATCGCCGAGCGGAAGCGCTGAAGCTCATCTCCGAGGCGGCGCTGACGAGCGAGCTCGACGCCGGTAGTAGCGCCGACCGGTATCAGGTGGTCGTCCACGTGGATGAGCCGGTGCTCGAAGCTCCGGAGCAGGCAGGGCAATCCGCGCTCGAAGGGGGTATTGGCGTTTCCGCGGAAACGTCTCGGCGGATCGCGTGCGACGCCTCTATCGTCGAGATGAAACACGATGACAGCGGCAATGTGCTCGACGTCGGGCGAAAAACGCGGAAGATCACACCGTCGATCCGCCGTGCGCTCGATGCACGGGACCCGACGTGCGTGTGGCCGGGGTGTCACTGCAAGTATGTTCAGGCCCATCACATCAAGTTTTGGGCGGAGGGAGGCGGAACGAACCTCGATAACCTCTGTAACCTGTGTCATTACCATCATCACCTGGTTCATGACGGCGGCTATCGCGTCGATATGCTCGCTGACGGCGAGTTTCGCTTTACCCATCCCCGGGGGTGGGTCATCCCAGCGGTGCCGACTCCGGTGAGACCACCCGATACATTGCTCGCCGACATCGAGGTTGCCGAGAACGCGGGCAACGCCGGCTGGGGCGGCGAGCGGATCGACATGACCTATTTCGTGGAGACCACATGGCGCCCGAAAAGCGCCTACGAATCGAGCGAGTCGGCTTCTCGCGATCCCTGATGTTGATATTGCCGCCGTGGGCCCGATCAACGGTTGGCTCGTCGGGTACGCTCAGCGAAACGGGAACACCGTGACTCCAAAGCAACGAGCCCACGCCACGGTCATTGTTTCTCGGGCGTCGGTATCGGCGAGGGCTCTTGCTCGTCCCGGTGAGCGAGGCCGTATTTCTGCATGCGGTAGATGAGTGTGTTGCGGGTGATGTGAAGAAATCTTGCCGCGCGGGTCTGATTCCCGTCGTTCCTGCGGAGCGCTTCCCGGATCAGATACTCTTCGACCCGGTCGAGCGCGATACCTTCCACGGGTAGATTCAACACGAAATCGTCGATGTCCGACGACTGTTTGGTGAGAAACGCCGGCAAGTCGTCGAGCGTCACCACCCGGCCAGCGGTCAACGCGGTCAGCCGCTCCATGAGATTTTCGAGCTCGCGGATGTTCCCGGGCCAGGGGTAGGCGTCGAAGACCTTCAAGACTTGTCGGTCCAGCCTCAGTGTCTTGCCGAATCGCTCGCCGTATTTTCCGAGGAACTGGTTCGCGAGCAAAGGAATGTCTTCGCGTCGTTCTCGTAACGGCGGGAGCGTAATCGGAATGACGCTGAGACGATAGTAGAGGTCTTCGCGGAATTGGTCTTGTCGGATTAACTTCTCGAGCTCGCGGTGCGTCGCGGCGATGATGCGGACGTCGACCTTGATCGGGTGCGCCGCCCCTACCTTGTCGATCTCTTTTTCCTGAAGGAGGCGCAGCAACTTGACTTGGATCGAAGGCTCGAGATCGCCGATCTCATCGAGAAAGACCGTCCCGCCCTTGGCTACCTCGATCTTCCCTTTGCGATCGGACGTGGCACCGGTAAACGCACCGCGGGTATGACCAAACAGCTCCGACTCCAGAAGGCTTCCGGGGATGGCGGCGCAGTTGACCACCACGAGGGGTTGGTTTTTCCTCGGGCTGTTGTAGTGGATTGCTTTAGCGAGGAGCTCCTTCCCGGTTCCACTTTCACCCAAGATCAGAACCGTCGAGTCGAATTTCGCCGCCTGCGCGGCGGTGGCAAACACTTTCTGGATCGCGCTCGAGGCGCCGCTCATGTTCTCGAAGTGAAGACGCTCCGTGACTGCTTGTTTCAGTTGGCGGTTCTCGTGTCGTAGCTTGCGGAGCTCTAGAGCGCGGTCGACGACGAGTTTGAGCTCGGCGCGATTGACGGGCTTTTGTAGATAGTCGAAGGCGCCCTCGCGCATCGCCTCGACCGCATTGTCGACGTCGGCGTGGGCGGTGGCGATGATGACAGGAACGTCGGAATCAATCGCGAGCACGCGGGTCAAAAGCTCGAGGCCGCTGAGCTCGGCCATGCGCATGTCGCTGATGACGAGCTCGAATGGATTCTCGGTAAACGCATCGAGCGCCGCCTTCGGGTCGCCACACGACGTCGTCTCGAACCCCGCTTCTTGAAGCGTGTATTCGACGATGCGCCGGAAGCTAGCGTCATCGTCGACGATGAGGATTCTTTCAGCCGTCATGGTGTGGCGCCATCTCCGTTCGGCCCGTTCGGTAAAGCGATGACGAAGCAAGCGCCGTCCGAGCGCGAGGACTCCGCGAGGTGGATTTGCCCGCCTTGCGCTTCGATCAGCTTGCGTGCGATAGCGAGACCGAGTCCGGTGCCGCGTGGTTTGGTCGTGAAGAACGGCTCGAACAGTCGAGCGCGAGCGTCCGAGGGGACGCCGGGCCCATCGTCCTCCACGAGGATTCGAAGCTGGTCTGTCGCCTCCTCGAGCCGAATCGTGATCGTGCCTCCCGACGGCATGGCCTGAATGCCGTTGAGGACGACGTTGAGCAGCGCTTGCTGCACCTGGGACGCATCGACTCGGATGTCCGGTAGTGTCGACGCGCTCTCGGTCACAATGGATACCGAGTGGCGGGACGCTTCTTGGGAGCAAAGTGTTTTCAGCGAAGCTGCGACGTCGCGAAGGTCGCTCGGCTCGCGTACCGGCTTGGGGGTGCGCGCGAACTGAAGGAACTCGTTCACGATGTGCTCGAGCTGGTTCAGCTCTTTGTGAACAATCTCCGCGAACTCTTGTTTGTCGTTTCCTGGAGACGATTCCGCGAACAATATCTCGAGCGACGCTTTGATGGACGCGAGCGGGTTTTTGATCTCGTGCGCGAGCCCGGCAGAGAGCTCGCCGAGTGCTTTGAGCCGATCCGCTCGCCGCAGTTGTTCGAAGCTCTCTTGAAGCTGCGTGTACGCTTCGGCGAGCTCGCGCGCGGTGCGCTCCTGGTGCTCGCGAGAGCGCCGCTCGGATTCGGCCAACAGCCCCACCACGACAGCGACCACCTGGAACATGACGAGCTCCGCGTATTGAGCCTGCATGTACTCGTCGTGGACGCCCAGCATCTCGCCCCAATCCAAGACGATGTGAGGCAGATAGCTGGCCGCCGAAAGAATCGAGGTCGCGAGCGCTCCCCGGAGGCCGAACCAGTGCGCCGCAGCGAAGATCGGCAGGTAGTAGAGACGCTGGTAGACGTTGTGGAGCCCGATCGCTTCCACCGAGGTGAGATGATGGGCTAGGGCGGTGGCCGCGACGGCTCCCCCGATAAACACCAGCCTCCACAGCGTTGCGCCCGACGAGGGCCCGACGACGCCTGGGGTTCGAGCGTCCATTGTTTTCGTCATCCCGTCCACGGTCGTCCTCTCGAGCTCGACTTGCAAGGTGTGCGCCATGGCGGCAACGCAGCGTTCGCAAACACTTGCGATCTAAGCCTCGCGCATCGCTGCTGCATTTGCAACAAGCAATGATGGTTTTGCAACAAATCGACGGTGTGGATTTACTCGTAAATCGAGCGCAAGCCCTTCTAAACAAGTTACTTGGGCGGATACGGCGCCTTGGCTCGAATCTTGCCAATAGAGACTACAGTATGTGCTGGCAGAGAATTGGCCTGTGGTCGATTGGGTTGTGCATGATTGCGTCGCTGGGTGCCGCTCACGCCGACTCACGGCAGGATGAGGTCGACAACGAAATCGCGACTCCGGAGTTCTACGCTCCCGAGGACACGCTTCGGGCCTATGTGAGCGAGGCGCTCGACAAGAATCCGGCCATCCAGGAAACGTTGGGCCGATATCGAGCTTCGCTCGAAAGGGTCGACCAGGTCGACACGCTGCCCGATCCGGTATTCACCTTCGTGCAAGCAATCCGAAGCGTCGAGACGCGAGTCGGCCCACAGATCAACACGTTCTCCTTCTCCCAGAGATTCCCGTGGTTCGGCAACCTGGACCTCAAGGGGCAGGTCGTGATGCAGGAAGCGCTCGCGGAGCATCAAATGTATCGGGCGCGTCAACAGGATGTCATCGCGCGCACCAAGCGCGCGTACTACGAGCTTGCCTACATCGATGCCGCCATCGGGATCACGCGTGAAGAGCAATCGCTGCTCGAGCACTACGAGGCGCTGGCCCAGACCCGGTACGCGACCGGCCAGGGACTCCAGCAGTCCGTGATCAAACTGCAGGCCGAGATCACACGGGTCGTGAATCGACTCGAGATTCTCGGGCAGCAACGCCACTCAGTCGAGGCGAGGTTGAACACGTTGGTGGACCACGCTCCCGAGCGCCCCATCCCGGCAATCGCACAGCCGAGGCTCCCCGACGTCGAGATCGATCTCGAAGAGCTCTACGCGTTGGGCCTCGACAACCGGCACGAGCTCAAAGCCACCGAAGAGCGCATGCGTAAGAGCGAGAAAGCGATCGAGCTTGCCGAGCGGGATGGCTGGCCCGACTTTTTCGTTGGCGTGGGTTATATCAACGTCGGCGATCGATCGGATGCGGCGGGAATCGCCATGCCGCCGCCCGACAACGGTAGAAACGCACTGAGTTTCTCCGCCGGCATCACCCTGCCGATCTATCGGGACAAGTACGATGCCGCCACGCGTGAGGCGAGTGAGACGCTCGTTGCCGAGCGCAGCAACTACGCCAACATCCAGAATGAGATGGAGTTCTCGATCCGTGATGAGGCGGTACGCTTCGAGACACTCCGCGAGCAGATTCGCCTGTTCGAACAGGCATTGATCCCGCAATCCGAGGAAGCGCTTCGCTCCACCGAATCGGCCTACGAGACGGGACAGTTGGGTGTGTTGGACCTTCTCGATAGCGAGCGCATGCTCTTGGGCGTGCGACTAGTGAACGCGCGCTATTACACGGACGTGTTGGTGGCGCTCGCGAATCTCGAACGGGCTGTTGGAACGAGATTTCCTAGATGAAGGAACCGTCATGAAGAAGACAGTCGTCACCGGTCTCATCACGTTCGTTCTCGGGATGGGTCTCGCCGCGATGGTGTTGACGAACCCGTTCCGCTGGGAGTGGATGCACCTGTTTGGTCACGCGGTGATGGATCCGGTCGATGCCGGGACCGGCCAGCTGTGGACGTGCGGCATGCACCCACAAGTGCTGCAGGACGGGCCAGGAACGTGCCCCATCTGCGGGATGGATCTCGTACCCGTCCCAGGGACCGAGTCGGCCGCGGCCGACCTTCCCGGCTCGCCGCCTGACGGTGAGCGCAAGGTCAAGTATTGGCAGGCTCCGATGGACCCGACCTACATCCGAGACGAACCCGGAAAATCGCCCATGGGCATGGATCTCGTCCCGGTCTACGAAGACGAAGACGAAGATTTCGGGCCGGGGGTGATACGTATCGATCCGGTTTTCGTACAGAACATCGGCGTTCAATCCGAGCTCGTCCAACGGACCGACATCCCGTTCACCATCCGAACCGTGGGCACGACGGCCTACGACGACAATCAGATTGCCTGGGTCAATACGAAATACGAGGGCTGGATCGAGAACGTCTACGTGAACTACGTGGGCGAGCCCGTGGAAGAAGGGCAGAAGCTCTTCGAGATCTATAGCCCGCAGCTCGTCACCACTCAGAAGGAATACCTCCAGGCACTGGACTATGCGGAAAAGATGGAGAGCTCCGACTATCCCGAGATCGAAAGGCGCGCCAAGTCTCTGCTCGCGTCGAGCCGGGAACGGCTATCGTATTGGGATGTTTCCGAAGAACAGATACGAGCGCTCGAAACCACGCGCGAGCTGCGCCGAACCCTCGCGGTGGTGGCGCCCGTGGGCGGCGTCGTCGTCGAGAAGATGGATCACGCGCTCGACGGCATGTTCGTCAAAGCGGGGATGAATCTCTACAAGATCGTGGACCTTTCTTCGATTTTCTTGGAGGCGACCGTCTACGAGCACCAAGTGCCGTGGCTTCGTGTCGGTACGCGCGCTCGCATCGATCTTCCCTACGCGCCGGGAAGGACGTTGACCGGGCGCATTCGCTATCTCTATCCGTTTTTCGACGAGAAGACCCGAACGATGAAAGTCTCGATCGAGCTTCCAAACCCCGGCGGACGGTTGCGCGCGGACATGTACGCCAACGTAACGTTCGACGTGCCTGCCGCCAAAGACGTGCTCACCGCGCCCGAAGAAGCGGTCATCCATAGCGGCGCCCGCGACGTCATCGTGCTCGATCGCGGCAACGGAACCTTCGAAGCGAGAGACGTGACGCTCGGGGTCAACGGCAGCGGGTTGTGGGAAGTGAAACAGGGCCTGGAAGACGGAGACCGCGTCGTCGTCTCGGCGCAATTCCTCATCGATTCGGAGAGCACGCTCAAGGAAGCGATCCGGAAACTAGTTGCGCGCGAAAGCGAAGCCGACGCCCCGGAAGCGGACGATGTCTCCGAGGAAGCACCCATGGAAATGCCGGGCCACATCCACTAGCGCTTCGGGCGCCGGACCTAACATGCTAGAAAAGATCATCGACTGGTCGATCGAGAACAAGTTTTTGGTCGTCCTTGCAACGATCTTGATCGCCTTCTGGGGCTATTACTCGCTCCGAACCACGCCCCTAGACGCCATCCCCGACCTCTCGGACGTTCAAGTCATCATCTTCACCGAGTTCCCGGGACAAGCCCCACAAGTCGTCGAGGACCAGATCACCTACCCGATCACGACCCAGATGCTCGCCGTCCCCTTCGCCAAGGTCGTTCGCGGCTACTCGTTCTTCGGGTTCTCGTTCGTGTACGTCATCTTCGAAGACGGGACCGATATGTATTGGGCCCGAAGTCGCGTGCTCGAGTACATGAACTACGTGGGTGGCCGCCTCCCCGAAGGGGTCACGCCGACGCTCGGCCCGGATGCTACCGGTGTCGGCTGGGCGTACATGTACGCGCTCAAATCCAAGGAGCGTAGCCTCGGAGATTTGCGGAGCATTCAGGATTGGTTCCTCAAGTACGAGCTGACTTCGGTTCCAGGTGTCTCAGAAGTCGCCGGCGTCGGCGGCTTCGTCAAGCAATACCAGATCACGGTGGACCCGGTGAAGCTGCGGGCCTACGACATCCCCATCGGGAAGATCCGCGCCGCGGTCAAGAGGAGCAATAACGAGGTCGGTGGGCGTGTGCTCGAGATGGCGGAGACGGAGTTCATGATCCGCGGCGAAGGCTACATTCAGGACATCGACGACCTGAAGAAGGTCGCCCTCGGTGTCGACGCCAGCGGAACTCCGATCCTGCTCCGGGACGTGGGCACGGTGCAGCGAGGACCCGACATCCGGCGCGGCATCGCCGAGCTCAACGGCGAAGGGGAAGTCGTGGGCGGGGTGGTGGTGGTTCGTTACGGCGCGAACGCCTACGAAGTCATTCAACGCGTCAAGGCGAAACTGGAGGAGTTGAAACAAGGACTTCCCGACGACGTCGAGATCGTGCCGGTCTACGATCGCACCGCGTTGATCGAGCGCTCGATTGCCACTCTGCAGGAGAAGCTCATTGAAGAGAGCGCCATCGTCGCGATCGTTTGTATCCTTTTCCTCCTTCACATTCGCTCCGCACTCGTCGTCATCCTGACGCTTCCACTCGCGATCCTGATCGCTTTCATCATCATGGGCCAGCAGGGACTGAACTCGAACATCATGTCGCTGGGCGGCATCGCCATCGCCATCGGCGCGATGGTCGACGCCGCGATCGTGATGGTGGAGAACGCTCACAAACACTTGGAGCGCGATGCGGGGAAGAAGGAGCACTGGGCGATCATTGCGGATGCCGCGAAAGAAGTCGGCCCGACGTTGTTCTATGCCCTCTTGGTCATCACCGTGTCCTTCGCGCCCGTGTTCACACTCGAAGCGCAAGAAGGACGGCTGTTCAAGCCACTCGCGTTCACCAAAACCTACGCGATGGCGGCATCGTCGCTGCTCGCCATCACCATCGTCCCGGTCCTCATGGGGTATTGGGTTCGCGGCAAGATCCGTCCGGAGGAAAAAAACCCGATCAGCCGCATGCTCACGTTCGTGTACGACCCGGTGTTGCACCTGATCTTGCGCTTCCGATGGCCCGTGTTGGTCGTGGCGTTGCTGATCCTCATCGCCACCATCATCCCCTTGGGTCAGCTTGGTTCCGAGTTCATGCCGCCGCTGTGGGAAGGCGACCTGCTCTACATGCCGACGACGCTTCCCGGAATCTCCTCCACGAAAGCTCGTGAGCTCTTGCAGCAGACCGACAAGATCCTCCGTGAGTTCCCCGAGGTCCATCACGTGTTCGGCAAGATTGGGCGTGCCGACACCGCGACCGACCCGGCCCCGCTGTCGATGATCGAGACCACGATTATGCTCAAGCCCGAATCGGAGTGGCGGCCAGGAATGACCCACGAGAAGCTGACCGCGGAGATGAACCAGGCGATTCAAATCCCCGGCGTCACCAACGCGTGGACGATGCCGATCAAGACCCGGATCGACATGCTGTCCACCGGCATCAAAACCCCGGTCGGCATCAAAGTGTCGGGGCCCGACCTCAACGTGCTTCAAGACATCGGCCAGGAGATCGAAGCCGTCATTGGTCGCGTCTCTGGAACGCTATCGGTCTATTCCGAGCGCGTCATGGGTGGCAATTACCTGATCTTCTCGGTCGATCGGGACGCGATCGCAAGGTACGGCCTCACCGTCGGGGACGTTCAAGACGTGATCCAATCGGCCATCGGCGGCATGAACATCACCACCACGGTGGAAGGTCTCGAACGCTACCCGGTGAACCTTCGCTACAGCCGCGAGCTCCGCGACAATCTCCCATCGTTGCGCGAGATTCTCGTGCCCACCCCGATGGGCCAACACATTCCGTTGGGCATGCTCGCTGACATCCGCATCGAGAAGGGACCGCCCGCGATCAAGACCGAGAACTCTCGGCCGAACGCGTGGGTCTACGTCGACATCACCGGCGTCGACGTCGGCACGTACGTGGCGCAAGCCCAGCAGGCCGTCGCGGACAACGTCGAGCTGCCGGCCGGCTACAACATCGCCTGGAGCGGCCAATACGAGTACATGCAGCGTGCCGAAGAGCGTCTCCGGATCGTGGTGCCGATGACGCTCGTGATCATTCTCATCATCATCTTCCTCAACACGAAATCGGTGTTCGAAACGCTCGTCGTCATGCTCGCAGTGCCTTTCTCTCTCGTGGGCGCCTTCTGGCTTCTTTGGTGGCTCGACTACAACTTGAGCATTGCCGTGTGGGTCGGCATCATCGCCCTCGCCGGGGTCAGCGCCGAGACCGGCGTCGTCATGCTGCTGTATTTGGACGGGACCTACAAAAACGCGGTTCGAGCGGGACGCATGCGCCACCGACGCGATCTCGTCGAGGCCGTCTACCAGGGCGCCGTCACGAGAGTACGACCGAAGCTGATGACCGCCGTCACCACGACCGCCGGGCTCCTGCCGATCATGTGGAGCCAAGGCACCGGGGCGGACGTCATGAAACGGATCGCGACGCCCATGGTGGGCGGTATGGTGAGCTCGGTCGCCGTCGTGCTGCTCGTGTATCCCGCGATCTACTACATCTGGAAAGGGTGGCACCTGAGCGCTGAGTCCCCGGAGTGAGTCGGGTTCCGTCTATAATACGCACGCGGAGGTTTTGGCATGAGAAGGAGGTGCGACATGACCCACTTCGTCGCCCGATTGGCCGTGCCGGCCGTCATCTTGTTGATCGTCGCGATGGTGCCCGCCTGCAACACCGCGCCCGAAGAGTGTGAAGTGTGCCACCGGCCGATGCACGCGGAGACGTACTACGAGGTCCACCTCGAAAACGGAGACACGCGAGCGCTCTGTTGCCCGCGTTGCGGTCTGCGCTTTCAGCAAGAGCGCGAGGACGTCGCTTACGCGGAAGTGGCCGACTATGCGACGAAGCAGGTCTTCAACACGGCCGACGCCTACTTCGTCGAGGACAGTGAGGTCCACGCTTGCGCCCACTCACGTGTCCAAGAGGATCGGTCCGGTACGCAATATCAAGTCGCCTGGGACCGCTGCCTTCCCAGCTTGGTCGCGTTCGACTCGCGTGATACCGCCGAAGATTTTCGGAAAACGCGCGGCGGCGTGATCAAGACCTACGACGAGCTCGTTGCCGAGCTTGCGCTCGCACCCAAACCGATCCGATAGTCTCGGGCGCGTATAGACTCTTTCGATGTCTAGAGTCGCTCGCTACACGATTGCAGTGTTGCTTTGCGGATCCGCCGGAGTCGTCCTCGCGGCTGAGTCCGCGGACGACACCGTCGACAACACGCTGACCAACGCCCGTGCCGCGGACGGGAGCTACATCGCGTGGCGCGAGCACATCATCGACGACCCCGAGCTGAGCGGTGTCGAGCTCTCGGGAAGCGACGGCCTGGCGATGGCCGACCTCGACGGCGACGGCTTCGAAGATATCGTGTCGGTGCACGAATCCGACACCGTCTACGACGGCAAACCGGTTGGCCACGTACGTATCGCGTGGGGAAGCGACGATCCCGATCGTTGGGAGCTGTCGACGCTGGCCTCGGGGCCCGAAGCCGCTGCTGCTGAAGACGTTGCCATCGCGGACGCGAACGGCGACGGCCGTCCCGACGTGGTGGTCGCGTGTGAGCTCGCACACCTGATCTATTTTCAGAACCCAGGACGGAGGCCCCGCACGACGGAATGGCCGCGCGTCATCCCCCCGATCGCCGATGAGCGCGGCTCTTACATCCGCGTTTTCTTCGGAGACTTCGACGGCTCCGGTCGGCCCGCGGTCGTCGCCGCCAACAAAGGCGATCAGAACCCCGCGATGGAAACGGCGGACCGGGACAGCATCTCGATCTACTTACTCCCCGACGACCCGCTAGACGGCGGCCGATGGCGCGAGCAAGTCCTGGGCAAAGTGCGCATCCCCATCAACTCGCAACCCGTCGATCTCGATGGAGACGGCGACCTCGACGTGGTCGGCGGCGCACGCGGCGAGCGCCGGATCCTGTGGTTCGAGAATAGGGGAGAGTTGCGTTTCGAGGAGCACCGGATCGATCTCGTCGGCACTACCGGCGAAGGCCGCCGACTCGACGGGTTCAACATGGACTATGCGGATCTCGACGGAGACGGCCGACTCGACATCGTTTCGAACGAAACGCCCGGCTACTTGGTGTGGCTGCGACAACCGGAGTCATTCGACGCACCGTGGCACTACATCGAGATCGGCTCGATGGTGCCCGACTCTCTCGTAAGTGTGCGCCTGTCGGATATCGACGGCGATGGCGATCAAGATATCTTCGCGGGCGCGTACAGCCGAGGACCACGCGCGGAAGACGGACCCGACGTCACCGTGAACGATCCGCTTGGCCGTATCGCTTGGTATGAGAATCCGGGACGCGATCGTGCTCGCCACTGGACCACGCACGACATCTCCCGCCGCAAGCGCGGGATGTACGACAAATGGATCGCGCGCGATCTTGACGACGACGGTGACGTCGACTTCGTCGGTACTCGCGGCAACAGCGCCCCTTATGACGGCGTGATCTGGCTGGAACAGATTCGCTCCATGACTCCGGTCGCCTCTTTCGAGTCGGCACGAGCCGTTGACAGCCAATCGATGCCGCTGCCGGCGTCAGCACCTGGCGCCGGTTCACGGTAGCAGCTCGGAATTGTTGACAAATCGGCGGTTTTTGCGTCTCATGGAAGGAGCCCCTTTCATAAGCTTTCTGTGGGCCAAATGGTCGAAATCAACCACGGCGACCGCTCGATGCGGGTCAAGGCGGAGCTGCACTAGTACCGGAGCCTCTCCAGGATGTTGGCGCCTGCGTTCGGAAACGGCAGTCGCTGTGGAAGGCGCTCGTGCTACTCACGCATGACGGTCACGGAGGCGACGGTGCTCGACTGATCGAGCCGGCTTCGCCCGATCCCTGATCGCTAGCATTGCTGCTAAGATTGCCGCCGTGGTTTCGGACGAACGGCCGGCTAGTCGCGTTGCGACCTTTCTTCTGTTCTTGCTCCTATTCGCGCCTATCGCCTCGCGCGCCCAGGACACGCTCCCCGACACGATCCCGCTGTTCCCGCTTCAAGACGTCATGCTGTTTCCCGGCGTTCCCAGACCGCTCCACATTTTCGAGCCGCGATATCGGGAGATGCTGCTCTATGCGCTCGCGGGCGACCGCGTCATCGGGATGGTCATGCTCGAGCCCGGGCACGAACGCGAGTACTACGGGGAGCCGCCAATCTACGAGGTCGGTTGTGCCGGCGTGATTGTGAACGTCGAAGAGCTTCCGGATGGTCGCTACAACGTCGTGTTACAAGGGCTGACGAAATTTCGCGTCAAGAGCGAAGACAAGAGCTACGCCTATCGGATCGCCGAGGTGGAAGCGATCTCGGAAACGCTAACCGACGAACAGCAAGGCAAGCTACGCGTGCTTCGACCACGACTGTTGGAGCTACTCTCCACGGTCACACCGGATGGACAGGAACCAACACCGGACGAGATCCCCGACGACGAGGTGGTCAACGGGCTCGCGCAATACCTTCCGATGGAGCCGCGCGAACGCTTGGACCTGCTGGAGCTCAGCTCTCCGCTCGAGCGTGCCGAGGCGCTGATCAACTTGCTCGAGCGCCAAGGGTCCGTCGGAAACGCTGTTTGACTCCGAGACCGAACGAGACGCATCATGTGCCGCAAGAACGGGAGGGGCCACTAATGGAAATCAATCGACGAGCTTTCATTGCGAGCCTCGGCGGAACCGGCGCCGTCGCGCTCATGTCGCCGGACGAGAAAGCTGATGCGCTCGAGCACTACATGGAGGCCCGGCTGGTGGAATCCGGGGTCGTCGAGGGACTCCTGAGCGAAACGCAGGACCGGCCCATCCCTACCGTCGCCGACCTCGCCGCCCGCAACGCCGATCTAACTCGAGACTACCGCAACGGCGTCGGCGCGCTCTTCGTGAATCGGAACGACGGCGATCGCAAAGTCGACGGCAAGCTGCGCAAGCTCCAGACGATGCCGGACCAACCGACCCTTCTCGACTTTTTCAGATACCGCTTTTCGTGGACCAACCACTGCCTGCAGAGCGCGACCCGTGCGCTAAAGACCGGCATGCCTGAAGAAATCGTCCTGGCATCGCTGCTGCGCGACGACCTACCGCCAAGGTGTCGATCGAGCCGTTCCTCGATATCGTGGGACGTCACTTCAAACAGCCCAAGGAAGGGCTCGGGTGGGACAACAGCTCCTCGGCGCACATGTGGCGCACGATGGTCAATCCTGACCGTCGGTTGTAGGCGCGCTCGCTCCGCCGTGTGCAAAGGGTTCTATGACGATCGATCGTGACGCCCACCTGCGCATCGCCATGCCCTTCGACGCGCAGTGTTTCAACGAAGCTTGGAAATATTTCACCGGCCACGGCGGCTACTACGTCGCTAACAATATTTATAGCCGGCTAGTCGTCCTCGATGTTTTCGATACTGGCGACATCCACCCGGACTTGGCCGAACGGTGGGAGATTCTCGACGGGGGCCAACGGTATCGCTTTCACTTGAATCCCGCGGCCACGTGGCACGACGGCGTGCCGGTCACTGCTCACGACGTGGCCTACACGTACCGGGAAGTCATCGAGCACGGTTATCAAGCCATCGCTTTCCTCCGGGAGCTCGAGGACGTGCGCGCGCTCGACGATCACACGGTCGAATGCGTGCTCGACGGGCCCAATGCCGCGTTTCTCGCTCAGCTCGGCTCGTTCGTGTTGACCCACATCGTGCCAAAACATCTCTACGAAGGTACGGACTGGAGTACGAATCCTCACAACTGGAACCCTGTCGGCAGCGGCCCCTTCAAGTTTGGTGAGCACATCAAAGGCGAGCGGATCGAGCTCGTTGCCAACGAGAACTACTGGCGGGAAGGCCCCTACATCGACCGACTGACGTATCACGTCATTCCCGACAAGGCCGAAGCCCATGCCGCGCTTTTTCGCGGCGACATCCATCACGCCAAACACGATGTGACCGCTTCGGAGATAGAAGCATGGCAGGGACGGGAGGGCGTCGCTCTACGCGTCGACGCCGGCCATTCGATGGGAGTGCTCGCGTTCAACTGGCGTCAAGAGAGGTTTCAGGACCGGCGCGTGCGCGAAGCCCTCGCGCGGGTCATCGATCGTCGTGAGGTTCGAGACGCTCTCTATCACGGCCTCGAGACACCGAGGGCGTACTACCTGGATCATGTCGATTGGGCGTACAACCCCGAAGCGCTCGCTCCCGAGATGGATCGCGACGCTGCGGGGCGCTTGCTCGATGAAGCGGGCTTCGCGCGAGACGGAGATGGGATCCGCATGCGGCTTCGCTTGGCCACGCGTCAGCTCTATCCCCACTACGGGATCGCAGGCCGAGTCTTCGCAAAGCAATTCGCTGAGGTCGGCATCGAGCTGAGTGTCGAAGACCTCGACCCGCTCGGATGGCAACGGCAAGTCGCCGAGTCGCACGATTTCGACCTTGCCATCGATGCTGGTGACATCGGTCCCGACCCCCATCAGCTCGCGAGCACGACCGCGTCCGACGGGGCACGCAACATCATGGGCTACTCCAACCCCGTCGTCGACGAGTGCTTCCGCCTAGGCCGCTCCGTCATCGACCGAGCCGAGCGAGGACCCCACTACAAAAAACTCCAAGCCGAGCTCGCCAACGACATCGCCCGCATTCCGTTTCTCCGCTACGGCGAGTACCTGCCGTACCGCACCGAGTTCGAAGGCTTCTCGTGGAGCGACGGAGTTCGCGGGACCATCCCCGTCTGGTCGATGGGAAAAGTCCGCAAGGCTTCGCATTAGCGGCTCGCGCCTATAGAATTCGACCTGCTAGCGCCGGCGTGCGCATTCCGAGGAAGGACACTCTGGCATGAAGAGTTGGTCTGTGCTCGCAATACTCGCAGTCATTACGGCATTTGGAGGTGCGGGGCTCGAAGCTCATCCGGGGCACCGCGGCCACTCCCGAGGCTACTCAAAGACCGGCGTACTCGCCCCGCTGAGTACTGCGCAAGCTGCTCACGGCGACGAGGTCAGCGGCCGAGGCGCGATGCAGTTTCGCGTGCTCTATACGAGCGAGCGGCTTCCCGCGAAAGCGCGTGAGGTATTGGTCAACGCGCACGGCGGCTTCGCCGTGGACAGGCGTCCAGGACACGGTGAAGTCTACTTCGCCCTTCCGGGAGCGGGACTGATCCGCATCAGCTCAGACCTGCAATCGATCGAGCTCCTCGACACGAATCCAGGAATGCGCGACGAGAACATGCACAACACCACCCTTTGGGAAGCTGCCGACGGTACGCCCTACCTGAGCTTGCCCGCCAACGATGCCGGCCGCATCTACACGACGACGCTCGCGGGTGAGCTGGTTGCGACACTCGATGCGCCGAGGGGCGCCATCGATTTGGGGCATCCGAGCGTGAACGACTACTTCCGCGGCGGCGGTAACTTTACCCCGACCGATGTCGACCAACTCGAAGGCTTGCTCTATGTGACAACGGGTTACTCGGACCTGGATTGGGTTCTCTCCGCGCGTGTTCGCGGTTCGACACGTGTGGAGATCGCCTGGAACGACCTCGCTTTCGGCGGTCGCGGCACCGAGCCGGGTCAGTTCGGCACCGGCCACGGCGTCACCGTCGTCGACGGCCCGAACGTGCGGATCGATATCTCCGACCGCCCGAATGCCGAGATCGATCGTTTTGCGGCGGACGGCCGCTACATGTCGACGGTGACTCTGCCGGCAGGGTCGTTCCCATGCGACATCGATCACCTGGATGGCTACTCGGTGATCGGCGCGCTGTACGGACCCGATCACGACAAGGGCGCTCCGGTCTACGTGCTCGAAGGCAACCACGTCATCTCCGAGATTTGGCCTCAAGAGGAGCTCGGCCTGGAGAACTTCCAGCACATCCACAACGCGGTGTTTCACCGGGTCGACGGTCGCTTCTACATCATCGTCCAAGCGTGGAACCCTGGCGACTTCGCGGTCCTGGAGCAGGTGACGGATTAGTCGGTACTACTTCCTGCGCGAGCTCGGATTCGACATTAAGGATGACGTTGAGCTCGGTCGGAGCCGTGCCGTCCAGGCGCACCATGAGAAAACGCTCGCCATCGGGAGAGACGTCATAGCTCGGATGTCCCGTGGTGTCGGCCTGATAGGGTCCGTCGAAGACGAGCTCTGGTTTTCCGAAGCGGGAGCCTGCGGTCCCATCGACGGCTACCGACATCAGCGCTGTAGATTGCCGATAGAACAGTTCCTCTTCGTAGGGCCGAGACGCACTCCGGCAGCGAGCGACATCACCAATCTACGTCAGAATCTCATTCACGACGTGGGCGGGCTCCACCCCGGTTAGCTTCGCATCCAAGCCTTGGAGGTTGTAGGTGAAGCGTTCGTGATCGATGCCGAACAGGTGCAGCAGCGTGGCTTGGAAGTCTCGGATGTGGACCGGGTCTTTAATAATGTTGTAGGAGAACTCGTCGGTCTCTCCATGGACGAGGCCACCCTTGACGCCGCCGCCGGCCATCCACAGGCTGTAGCAGCGCGGGTGGTGGTCACGGCCGTAGTCGGTCGGGGTGAGCTTTCCTTGGGAGTAGATCGTCCGGCCGAACTCGCCGCCCCAAATGACGAGGGTGTCTTCGAAAAGGCCCCGGTCTGTGAGATCCTGGATGAGGGCCCAGGCGGCGCGGTCGACGGACGCTGCTTGCGCGGGAAGCACTTCGGGCGCCCACTGGTGGACGTCCCAGCCGCGGTGGTAAATCTGGACGTCTTTGTTGTACCAGTCTTCATCGCAGCCGGCTTTACTTCCTGTTCGTTCAACCCACTGATATACAGGCCGTTCCACCCTGTGTCAATATTTCGGCGGGGAAACGGTGGCAAACGCACCGCGGTTGTAGGCCAGCGTGTTAAAGTTTGTTGCGTCTTCATGCCCGAGCGAAGGATCGTTTTGTTCCTGGAAGTGCGGTGACGCGAAGATCGTAGCCAGGTGAAAATCTTCGAAGAGCACAGGTCGCGGCGGCAGGACAACCCGCGGCGCTGACCGCGCGAATGAAAACGCCCCTCTATGACGCTTCTTGCCTTCAACGATCTGTCTTTCGAGATCGGCGATCTGCCGATACTCCGTCGCGCGGAGCTAGCGCTCGACGTTGGCGAGCGTATCGCGCTCATCGGCCGCAACGGCGCAGGCAAAACGACGCTGCTTCGGCTTCTCGCATCGGAGCTGAAACCCGACTCCGGAGACATCCGCCACAAGCGGGGATTGCGGGTGAGTCGCCTCGACCAGACGCTGCCTGAAGCGCTCGAGGTGACCGTCTCGGACTACGTTGCCGAGGGTCTCGCGCAGGTCCAATCCTTCGTCGATCAGTACCAGGAACACGCCGCGACCGCGACCGACGATGCCTCGATGAAAGTGCTGGAGCAGCTCCACCACCGCATCGACGTCGAAGATGGATGGGACCTGCCACAACGGGTCGACACGCTGCTTGCGGAAATGGGTCTTCCCGCTGAACGACGCATGCGCGAGCTCTCAGGAGGTTGGCGCCGCCGGGCCGCGCTCGCGCGCGCGCTCGTCTCACGCCCAGAGCTTTTGATGCTCGATGAGCCAACGAACCATCTCGACGTCTCTACGATCGAATGGATGGAAGAGCGTCTTCGCGGCTTCACCGGAGCACTGTTGTTCGTCACGCACGACCGCGCGTTTCTAGAGCGGTTGGCTACGCGTATCGTCGAGCTGGACCGGGCCGTGCTCACGAGCTGGCCTGGCGACTACGGAAACTTTCTGAGGCGGAAGGAAGAGGCGCTCGCGGTAGAGGCGCGCGCCAACGCCCAGTTCGACAAACGGCTGGAAGAGGAAGAGACATGGATCCGACAAGGCATCAAGGCGCGCCGGACCCGAAACGAGGGGCGGGTGCGTGCGCTCGAAGCGATGCGCGAAGCCTACGCCGCCCGCGTCGGTCCTCAGGGCAAAGCCCGCGTCACCATCGAACGGGCGGAATCCTCGGGCCGTCGCGTCATCGAGCTCAAAGGCGTCGGTCACGGTTTTGGTCCCGACTCGAAGCCCGACGCTGAGAACGAGTCACTGTTCGAAGACGTTTCCATCATGATCCTGCGCGGCGACCGCCTAGGTCTCGTTGGCAACAACGGCGTGGGCAAGACAACGATGTTGCGGATCTTGCTCGGTGAGCTCGAACCGCGCACCGGAACGGTGAAGCGCGGTGTGAACCTCGAGGTCGCGTATTTCGATCAGCTACGTCGCGATTTCGATCCAACGAAGAGCGTCGCCGACGTCGTCGCCGACGGCAGAGAGTTCGTCACCATCGACGGGAAGGACCGTCACATCATCGGCTATCTCAAGGGGTTTCTCTTCAGCCCCGAGCGAGCCGTCACCAAGCTCGCGGCGCTGTCGGGCGGCGAGCGCAACCGAGTCATTCTCGCGCGTCTTTTCGCCAAGCCCTCGAACCTCCTCGTTCTCGATGAGCCTACCAACGACCTCGACCTCGAGACGCTCGAGGTTCTCGAGGAACAGCTCATCGATTACACCGGCACGTTAATCGTCGTGAGTCATGACCGCGCGTTTCTCGACAACGTCGTCACCAGCACGTTGGTCTTCGAAGAGGGAGGCAAGGTCGAGCGATACGTCGGCGGTTACACCGATTGGCTGCGCCAGGGGAAGAAGCTAGCCATGAAGGAAGGCGCCCTTCGCACACGCGCCTCTCGAACATCGCCCAAAGCAGCGGAAAAGCCACGGGCCACCAAGAAGAAGCGAAGCTACAAGCAACAACTCGAGCTCGACGCACTCCCGGCACGCATCAAACAGCTCGAAGAAAAGATCGCGAAGCTCGAAGCCCGAGCCGCGGCGCCGGATTTCTATGCCCAGCCCTTCGACCGAGTCGAGCCCGTCCTGAACGAGATCGCTGCGACCAAGCAGTCACTCGAGAAAACGATGGAGCGATGGCTCGAGCTCGAAGGGTAGCTCTTCCTGAATTCGCTCGAGGCGAGCTCGGGCACCTGGAGCACCCCGTCGCGCCTCTACACAATCATTGGGATTGGAGGCTACCTCGAGCGCGCTCTCGCGCGACATTAACGTCGCTAGTGTCAACGTGACCACACTGCCGTCCCAGGCCAAGTAGTCAATCCGTCTCGAAAGGAGGCGAGCCGCGCCAAAAACGACGTCGAGCGATCGTTCCGTCGGGTGGAGCGGCGACGAGAAGCGTTTCGATGAAGCGCGCATAGTTGAACAATTGTGCGACTTTTTCCACCGACGCATCAAGGACGAACTTCGACAGCCAGAGCTATACTCTGCGTGTGAGCTTTGCGAAACGGCTCGTCGTCGCGACGAGTGATCAGGATTGGACGCCAGACCCGGCAACGAATACCGAACGCAGACCCCTCGATGAGCTCACGTGGCTCGTGCGTCTTGCTCCGGAAGGGGAATTCTCGTTGGACGATTCCGGCGGCGACGAATGCTTCGTTCTCGACGGTAGCCTCTCGCTCCAGGGTGACGAGTTCGAAACCGGAACCTACCTTCGCTTCCCGCTGGAGATCGCCGGTCCGCTTCGCAGCGAGAACGGATGCACTTTCTTTCTCAAGCGTCAGCCGTTCGCGCCGGGCGATCTCGAACGCGTCGTAAAACGCACTCGCCAGGCACGCTGGTTCCCCGGACAGGGCCGCCTCGAGGTCATGCCGCTTCACGAGCATGAAGGCCGAAGCACAGCGCTGGTGAAGTGGCCGGCTGGAGAAACATTCGTCCCGCACCAGCACTGGGGCGGTGAGGAGATCCTGGTGCTATCGGGGACATTCATGGACGAACACGGTAGCTACCCCACAGGCTGTTGGGTGAGGAGCCCGCACCTGAGCAAGCACCATCCCTTCGTCGAAGAAGAGACGACCATACTCGTCAAAGTCGGCCACCTCGCGTAAGCACTGTGGCCTCAGCGCCGACCGAGCGCGTTGTTGATGGCCGCCTCCGCGAGGGGCGCCATCACTCGGTAGCCAGCTTCGTTGGGGTGGACACCATCGCTCGAGAGCTCCGACGGAAGAGCTTGTCGTTCATCTGCCATCGCAGTGTGGTAGTCCAGAAACACGGCGTCATTGCGCGACGCATAGTCCTTCATCCACGCGTTGAGTGCGACGACGTCCTGCCGAAAGCGCACCAGCATCTGCGGGGTCGTCTGCCCGCTGATCCCTCGTCCGACGTAGGGCTTGCCAGGAAACTCGTCGGGACTGGGCGGAGCAAGTCGCGCGTTATCGCCGCGATAGCGTTCTAGAGATGCCCAATCATTCCGCAACCGATCGTCTCGTTTCTCCTGTTGAGCACGTTGCTTCTCAGAGGGCTGACCGGTGACGGGCGAAAAGGATGGAAATGAACGCTACGCCCGCCGCGCAAAGGACCTTAGTGCGATAGGCCATCGTTTTGCTCACTGTTCTCCCGGCTCGACGTCGCTCGCCACGACGACGAGCGATTCCGGATCCACCCACTTTTGATCGGCGGCCTCGTTCGAATCAACCGGGACCACCAGAGCCTCCACCATCGCACAAAGCGCATCCGTGCAGGCCTGCCCGTCGATTTGCACTGACGAAGGCAGCGTCGCTTGATCGATCCGTGCGGCGAAGTAGCTGCGGCCCTCGAAACCCCACGTGTACCATCGAATGTCTGGCGTCGACAGATCCACCGGTGGGCTTTGTCGCCAATCCCCCTGGATCGTGAGCCCTTCGAGCGGCGTGATCACTGTCGGCAGCTCGGTCTCGGGACGAGCTTTGCCGCTTTTATCACGAGCCCGGATCACGTTGTCCATGGAGTATGTGTGCCAGCCAGGCTCGTGCACGACTTCGACCACGAGCCAGTCGCCCTCGACGCGCGCCCGGTAGGTAACGGCCTGCATGTCGTCGAGCCAAACTCGGACTCCGGAGTCGTCCTGCCGGCCTGGCGTCGCCGAAGACGACCCGCCTAACAAGCCCAGAAGCGAAACCGCGAAACCGATCCCGGCCACCCATAAGGTTTTCTGCTCCATCATCCAATCTTGCTCCGAAGTGACTTTCGAAAATGCTGACGTTGGGTGTTCAGTGGGGTATCGATGCGCTCCCCGTTGCGAATAACCCCGAGTGTGACGGAATCGCCGGCACGAACGCGCAGTTGAATATAGAGAGCGCAGCTCGTAGCAAGCGGGTCGGTCTCAACGCCGTCCACCGAGACCACGATGTCTCCCTCCTCGAGGGTGTGGGTGTCGAGAACTTGAGCCCAGCTCCTGACCTTGGTCACTTCGCAAGCGAAGCCTTGCGTCTCCAGGCCGAGCGCCGATTTGCGCTCTGCCGTTAGCGGCTCGGACTCGAAGTAGGTGACCGGGTCGATCGACCAGCGACGATGCTTCAGGTCGTGCTCCCACCATAGACGAGGCAGCTCTATCTCGAGCTCGCCACGGACTGGCAGAGCCGACGGGCTGATCCTACGATCGACCGCTAGCGAAAGCTCGCCCGCGGAGCGGTCGAGCTGATCGTAGACATGCAGAAAATCACCAAACGTCAAAACGGAGACGCCCTCGAGCTGGGTAATCGTATCGCCGGCCAACAGGCCCCCAGCGGCGGCCGCGCCGGAGACCTCCTCGACCACCAATCCCTTCGGTACCTCCAGATGGATACCAATGTTTCGAATATCGGGTGAGCGAAACATGTCGCGTGGCTTGTCGAGAGTGCCTGCAGCTTCCTTCGCCACGGCCTCGTAGTCCGAGATCATGTGACACTCGATGCATCGACCGCCTGTCATTTGACCGCCGGACATTTCCTCATTGCGGAGCGTCTCAATATCCCTCGGAAACCTCGGCGCGGGTCGCTCTGTTTTCGGCAGCTCACCTCGCTCCCAGCGCTGATGTTGTTCGAGGCCCGTTTCTAGAGCAAGGGCGAGGCTGTCCAAATCCAGATACGAGTCGGCAGAGCGAGAGTCTCGACCGCCATACCTCAGGTAGATTTGTTCGTCGGGGCTCACGGCGAAGAAGTAAATCGAGAAGTGGCGGTCATAGTCATAGAGACCGATATCGATACCCGTCATATCGACGACGCGCACGCGAATGTAGTTTTGCAGAAGTTGCCCTCTGCGGGAGTTTGTCGGTGACAGCACAACCTGTGCGTCAAAGCGGCGTCCGCTAATTCACGGAGCGCAGCGAAACTCCAGAAAAACAGGCTTCCCCGTCTCCTTAGCGAGAGCGATCGCTTCATCGTAGTCGTCCAGCCATTCGAGAGTCTCCTCGTCCTGAACGATCGCAGCTTCGGCGACGACTTCCGATGTCTTGCCAGACAGGCTCAGCGCGACCAGTGACACCAGCACCACGGGTGCCAAACGAACCCATTGCCACTTTGCCACACAGAGCCTCCCTTCACGCGGTCCTTGGTCGTCCATGAGCGACATATTACCATTCCCGTTTCAGGTGGTAGCCGAAGTAACGCCGGGCAGCACCGACGATTGGCGCCGCTAGAGACGCCAACACATGGTGGCAATTTTCAAAGGCACAGACAATTAGTGGAGTAGTGACAAAGAAAATGGCGCGCCCTAGGCGATTCGAACACCTGACCTACGGATTCGTAGTCCGTCGCTCTATCCAGCTGAGCTAAGGGCGCGCACTGCGTTCGGTGAGGTGCTCATCCTAGCAAGGGCGTTAGACGGCGTCAAGACAACCTGCACACCGCTCGGCCGCGGATCCGGCTGCGTCGCAGGGTGTTGTGTTCTTCATATCCCATGCCACCGGAAATATGGCTCAATAAGGTCTAACAGTATGTTAAGCAAAAGAGTTTTGAGACTTCTTATCAGTGTCGTCGTGGCCGGGCTTGCTGCTACAGGGGCGTCGTCGGTCCCCTCGAAAGAGGATCTCTTCGCGGGTTTCGCCACGGGCTGGCGTGAAGACTGGATGGAGCGGGCGATGGCACCGCGCTCCAACACGTTTCGATTGGAGAGCGAGAACGGCAATCGCTTCTTGCGCGTGGACAGCCAGAACTCTGCTTCCGCCCTGTGGCGGCGCGTCGATCTCGAGGTGACGCCGGGCTCGCTCGTCTCGTGGCGATGGAGGGTTGTCATGAGTCTCGGCCATGTCGAGAACGAGCGGCAACGCAAGAGCGACGACTACGCCGCCCGGGTCGCGGTGATGTTCGACGGTGAGCCGTTCGATCGCTCGACGCCGCTTCTCATGTATGTCTGGGCCGCAAACGAAACGGTGGGCGCTGTCTACCCAAGTCCCTACACGGACAAGGCGGCGACGATCGTCGTTCGCAGCGGGGACAGCGAAAGCGGCGAGTGGTTAATGGAAGAGCATCAGCTGTCGGCCGACTTCGAACACTATTTCGGCCGGCCTGCCAAGCGGGTCACCGCGATCGCCCTGATGGTAGACACGGACAACACCGACTCGGAAGCTACTGCCTGGTTCGACGAGCTCGTTGTTCATGGATCGTCGACTCGCTGAAATTCGAATTCCTGCACGCCTTCGTCTCCGTCGAGCCGCACTCGCAAGACTCCATCGCTTGCTAAACGATAGCGAAGGCGCTTCGGGTGATCGTGCGCCGGGTTCTCAAAGACGGCACTTTGTCGTTCGATCTCGGTGAGCTCGAAGTCTGTTCCAAGTTTCCCATTCGGTTGAGCAACGTAGACGACGTCGTCTCCTCGGGTCTCGATGCGCAGAAACTCGAATCCGACCGCTTTTCCACCGGCGAGAGTATGGGACAAGCCGAGCATCAGGCCCCCCCCGCTATCGATCCAATGTTCTTCGATCACGACGCCTTCGATCTCCGAACGCCAAGTACCAGCGAGCCAACTCAGCCGCTCGAGCTCGTCATCCGCAGCTTCCAGCGCTGCCGCAACGCCGAGCGTGATCCAGAAACACGCTAGTAAAGAGAGGGGAGCTCGCGGCATCAAATGCCTACGTCGGGCTTCGTCATCCCCTCGGCGATATAGGCGTGCGCCATGCAGGGGGTATTGAATGTGAACCCGATCTCGCCCTTCGAGTCGACGAGAATAATCCCGCCGCGTCCCTGAGTGCGTGACTCGAGCACATGAACGGCTTGCTGTGCCGCTTCCGATGGACCCACGCTCTTGGTCAACGACTCCACCGCGCGATGCGCCATGACAATGCTCATGATGCCTTCACCATATCCCGTCGACGACGCGGCTCCACGTCGATCGTCGGCGTACAGCCCGGAGCCAATCAGTGGGGAATCTCCGACACGGCCCGCGAGCTTGAGAAGCGCGCCTCCCGTCGATGTCGCAGCGGCGACATGCCCATCCGCATCGCACGCGACCGCTCCGACGGTATCGGCGGGAGATGCGAGCCCGCCGAGTTGGTCGAGTTGGCCTGGCTTCATGAAGCGTTTTGCGTGCGCGTAACGCTCCCGCTCCCGGTCGACGATGAGCGATCCGGGTTCGCAGGTTTCGATACCCGCCTCGCGCGCGAACTCGAGGGCGCCGTCGCCTACGAGCATGACGTGGGGCGAGCTCTCCATCACTGCGCGCGCCAGTGCGACCGCGTGAAGGACACCGGAAACGCAGGCAACCGAGCCGGCACGCAGGCCGTCTCCGGTCATAATCGCGGCGTCGAGCTGCACGTTACCGTGGGTATTCAAGACCGCGCCGCGTCCCGCGTTGAACGTCGGGTCGGCTTCCATGTGCTCGACGGCCTTTTGCACAGCGTCGACGGCCGAACCGCCAGTGAGAAGAGTCTCGAACCCATTCAACGAGGCCCGGTGCACCCCTTTCTGGTGATCTTCGCGCTCGCCCTCGGGGGTCGCCCACGCGCCGCCATGAACGAGAATTACCGGACGAGCTTTCCGTTTCGACGTCTTATCCATCGTGGCTTCGCTCCGTCCGGTTGCCAAGCACAAAAAAAGGCGCCTCCTCCAAGAGGCGCCAAGCATAGCTTGGTAGCGCTACGGGGATTCGAACCCCGGTTTGATGGCTGAGAACCACCCGTCCTAGTCCCCTAGACGATAGCGCCATCCGAGTGACTACCAAACAACCTTCAACAGTCTCAAAAAATTAGCACAGGCAACCAAGGCTGTCAATTTTCGTACAATCCCGCATTGCGCCCGGCATGTAGAAAACCCTCGTTCTCATGCTAAGATAAAACAAACAACCACAACGAATTCGCGAGAGTTTATCGTGGGGGGAACCCCTCTGGATAAGCTGGCTCGATGCTAGACCGTTTACGCAAACGATTCGAAACCCTCATTTCCGGGAAGACCTCTGTCCTCGAGGAAGAGCGGCCCGGTTCTGGGCGGTCGCCGGGGGACAAGTCTCCAGGCGACGAAACCGATGTCGAAGCGGTCCTTCTCGCCCGCCGGGAGGCGCAAAAACGCGAATCGCGGCTAATCCTCACCGAGAGAATCCACAACCGTGCCCAGGTTCTCTTGGCCGAGGTACGAACCGATCTCCTTCAAGATATCCACCGGCGGCTCGAAGAAGAGATCCCAAGCCAATCCCTCCATAACCTTCTCGAAGTCACACTCGATCCCGGATTCACGGCTCGGCTCGACGCGTCGATCGAAGAGTTGACCGCCCACGTGATCGACAAACTCAAGGCGGAGTTCGACGGCAACGATGAGGCGACGCCGCTGTTTCCGAACCGTGTGGGTTTCGTCAAACAACTCGCGTCGTACCGCGACGAAGTGCTGCGCAAGCACTTGTTCGAACAGGTCGAAGTGCTCGCGCTGCCGACCTCGGCCCAGGCGATACCCCCCAACGCCGGCGGCGGCGACGAGCTGAAGAAGAGCATCGCCGAGTATTGGGCAAGTTGTCGCGAGGCGCTCGACAAATTCTTCCGCTCAGTCGAAATGGTGCTTCTCGATGGCGCCCGCGACGAAATTCGACTCGATACGGAATTAATCCGAGAACGTCTCGTCGCAGCGCAGTACCGAAACGGTTATCGCCTCCTCGACGAGCGGTTCCGACAGCTCTATGGAGAAATTGCTCGGTTTCAAATGAGCGCGGAGCCCGCCGATGGCACCGAGACCACCGAGCAAAGACGCGCCGCACTCGACCGAAGAGTCGTCGACGAAATCATCGTGCCGTTGGCTTACTTCATTCGCGAGCGAGCCGAGCTGGAGCCCCGCGAGGCTCTTTCTGGCCGCGCCGAGCTCTTCCGCGAGATCATCGACAAGCTCGTCGCAGTGCCAGAGCCCTTGAATCACACGGCCGAGGCGATCAAGCCCGTTCTCCGCAAAAGCGTCGAGCAAGCACGGCCGCTCGTGCTCAAGGAGTACACCTACTTGCACACCGTCGTCGCGAGCCTGAAGCCCGCGGCCATCCATCGGACGACGGCGCTTCTGAAAGTGTTCGAGACGTTGGTTCAATCCGAGCTCGATGAAAAATCACTGACCACGCTCGAGCAAATCATTCGATTGAATCGATCCCAGTACCAGTTGCTGTTGCATCTCGAAAGCACCTACCCTGAGCTCACCCGAAGCCTCGGGCCCCTCGATCGAGTGGAGGATGGCGACGCCGTATTTCTCGCGGAAACCATCGACCAAGCGGCGCCTCCGACTGCGCTCGTCGAAGACCTCTTCTTGAAGCTCGGCTATTCGGACTGGCCCGAGCCGCTACCGGGAGACATGCGCACGCTGCTGCGACTGCTTGCTGTCGTCGCGCTCACCCCTTCCGAGCTGTCGGCATGGCTCGCTCTTTACCAGGACAACGTGATGTCGCGCGAGGATCGATCGCGGCTCGCGCAAAAACTCATCGACCGCGTTGGTTCCCGCTCGATCGGACCGGACGAACGCCAAAGTCGGCTCGAAGCTGCACCGCTACCCATCGACGTGAGCAAAGCGCTCAAATCGATGGGCTACCGGACGGACGACAAAGACCGCCTCGAATCGTTCACGTCTGAGTTGCGGACTGCGATTGAAGATGGGGACGCGGCACAACTTGCGAAATCGATCCGCGGCGTTCGCCAATTGGCCATTTCGAGCGCGAACGAGCGCATCGCACTCGGCGCCACTGCAGCGGAGGGAGATCCGTATCTCGTCGAGATTTGGTTGACAGACAAAGGCGCGATGGTCGGACTGGTCGTATACAACCGCACCGGTTTCGGCGCGACGCCGGTCGAAATCATCTATCGCGATCCGGCCGGCGGCAAACGAAAGGAAACCGAGGAAGCGCTGCGGCGACAGCTCCAAAACCAAGCGCTGATCTACCAGAGCTTCTACAAGCTGTTTTCTCGAAAGGCCCTCCTGGGAAGGGACCAGCGCGGTTCCCTCCCCTCGTTCGTCAAGAAACTCTATGAGCCCACGGAGCCGAATCGCCATCTTCTGTTGTCGCGCCTCCGCTACGGTCGGGAGCTCGTCTCGCTGCTAGCGTCCTTCACGAGCTCCATTTCCGATAGCACCCCGGACGCTGCGAACGACGGCAAAGCCGTTTCGCAGATTTTGAGCGGCCTGGACAAGAAGATCGTGGAGCTCTCCCAAACGACAGAGAAAAGCCGCGACCACACCGAGCTCGGACGTGTCTTGAAAGAATACGATCGCGCGCTCAAATACCTCAACACTGTCGTGACCCACGCCGTGAACCCCTGGCTCGCGCGACAAACGGCGGAGCTCGCGACCGAGTTCGAGTTCCGCAAAGAAGACGTCCTCGAGGCCGTGCAACTTCACACGTCGCAGCGCGGGATCAACTGGGAGCAAGATGTCGAGCGATTCGAGGCCCACGGGATTCGAGGTA